>NZ_LOQI01000045.1 GCF_001517915.1 Oceanivirga salmonicida
AAAATATCTAAACCTATAGTCGGTTCATCTAAGAATAAAATTTTAGGATTATGTATCAAAGAACAAATTATCTCAAATTTTCTTCTTTCCCCTAATGATAATTTTCTTACAGGAACATTTATTTTTTCTTTTAAATTAAATAATTCAATAAAATAATCTAACCTAGTATCAAAATCTTCTTTTGAAATATTATATATTTCTTTTAATAATTTAAGAGTTTCGATACTAGGTAAATCCCATATTAATTGACTTTTTTGCCCCATAACTACACCTATATTTTTAAGAAATTCTTTATTCTTATTATACGGTCTAAAATTATCACAAATTACTTTTCCACTTTTTTCTTCCAATATACCCGAAAGAATTTTAATTAAAGTGGTTTTTCCTGCACCATTAGGCCCTAATATGCCTACAATTTCGCCTTCTTTTATATTTAATTCATCTATATTTAAAGCTTGTTTTTTTATATATTTTCTTTTAAAGAAATCATGAATTGTAGACATAAAGCCTGTTTTTTTCTCATAAGTTTTATAATAGAATTTTAAATTCTCTATTTCAATCATAATCTAATTCTCCAGATAAGACTCCATAATATATTTTTTCTTGTCCTTTTAAAAACACAGAATAACTTAATGGTATTATTATATTTCCTGTATGTATGTTTTACAATGATTTACAACGGTTGTGTATATACCATTGTCAATTAAAATTCCCTAACTTTTATTCAATCACTTAACTACTATTGCTTCTTATACACAACTTAACAGTTTGTCTCTTTTTCTTTCTATTCAATTTCACTTGTAAAATCTGATAAAATTGTCGCTAATTCTTTTGTTTTACTTATCATTGGTAAATGTCCACTATCTATATTTTCTATTTTTGTTGCATTTAAATTTTTAGCCATTTTGTTTTGCAAATCAATCGATATTGATTTGTCATTAATCAATTTAACATACAAACGCTTTGTTTCTGGTAAGTCAAATATGATTTTTGTTGTATAAAGAGCTTTGGCTTCTGGTGTAAATTCATTTACAATTTTTGAAGTTATTTCAGGTGTCAAATCATTACAAAGTTCCGTTTCTATTGATTTTTTAGGTGGTTTTGTCCCAAATAACGACAATAAAATTGGGAATAATAACTTTTGAGGAAATGGTAATGAAGACACAAATGATTGTCCACTTTTAGGAATAACTGAACCGATAGCAACAAATCCTTTTAATTCTTTTTTGAATTGTTCAGCAACTTTTAATCCAATGCAAGCTCCAATAGAATGGGCTACAATAATGAAATCGTTATTTTCCCATTTTTTTATTTCTACTATTGTTTTATTCAAATAATCATCAAAAGTCAGTTTTAAATTTTGTTTGTCATTTGATTTTCTATTTGGGAAGTCAATACATAAAATTGGATTATCAATTCTCTGTTTTAAGTCATTCCATATTGAACTATTAAGTCCTGCACCGTTTATAAAAACTATTCCAATTTTATTGTTCACACTTTCTCCTTTTTTATCATTCATATTTTGTCCCTTCTTATTTTACAAGATCTAATGATATTTCTGCTGCTTCATATGTTTCTGCATCTATATATTTTTTTAATTCTTCTTCTCTTTTTAGTTGATCTTTTATGCTTTCTTCATTTGCACGTAAACCATTATCAAGTGAAAATACTGTTGCATCAGGTATTCCTAATTCTTTTGATCTTTTCTTGAAATATTCTTGTTTATTTTTCTTAAATTCTCTTTCTTTTTTTCTTTCAGTTATATTAAGAGTTATTTCTTTTGGATTAAAATGCTTAGATGCAAATTCTGTTTCTTCTACTAATAACTTCCATTTTTTAGAATTCTTAATACGATTTTCATGTAATTTTTTTAATTTTGCTACACTAAGCCCTAAATTATACTTACTTTCTATTGCACTTGGTATTTTTTCCCATTTTAATGCATTTTTGTATTTAAATTCTCCAGTTTCTTGAACTATTTTATTAGTTGGAAATTCTATATCTGGGCTAACTCCTTTTATTTGTGTAGATGCTCCATCAGGTCTAAAGAACATTTGTATAGTATATTTGAATAATCCTAAATTATATGTTCCATCATCTCCTGGGAATAATAAAGGTCTAACACTTTGAACACTTCCTTTACCCCAAGAATTTGAACCCACTATTACTCCTCTATTATAGTCTTTAATTGCCCCTGCAAAAATTTCTGATGCTGATGCAGAACCCCTGTTTATCATAACTACTACTGGTTTATTCCATATTACATTAGTATCTGCTTTATATCTTTTTATATTATTGTTTGCATCTTTAACTTGAACTACTACCTTATCTCCTATAAAATAACCTACCATTTTAATAACTTCTGCTAAAGACCCACCACCATTATGTCTTAAATCTATTACTAATGATTGAGCATTTTCTTTATTAAATTTATTTATTGCATTTTTTAAATCTTCTGATGCATCTTTTCCTTCGTTTGAAACTGCATCTTTAGAATAAAATCCAGGTATTTCTATATACCCAACTTTTTTATTACCTATTTTTATTGTTTTTGTACTTATTTCTTCATCTTCTTGTTTTATTCTATCTCTTACTAAACGAATAATTCTTATAGGAGAATCTTCATCTCTTCTTACACCTATTCTTACTACTGAACCTACTTCTCCTCTAATAAGTTTTGTTAAATCTCTTACTCTGTATGTACTTACATCAACTAATTCTCCATCATCTCCTTGACCAACATAAATAAATTGATCTCCAGGGAAAAATGCTTTTGATTTATCAGCAGGACTTCCTTTTATTATATTAGTAATGAAACTTCCTTCTCCTCTTTGTTGTATACTAACTCCCATACCAATTAAAGATAAACTATTAGCTATTTCAAAGTCTTTTGATAAATCAGGACCTATCCAAGAATTATGTGGATCAAATTCTTCTGTATATGAGTTTATAATTATTTGTTTTTTCTCTTCATCAGATAATTTAAGCACATTATTTCTACTAGCCTTATATCTTTTTACTAATATATCTTGAATTTTCTTTTTACTATTTCCATTTAATTTTAATCTTATTACGTCGTTTAATACTCTTTTTTCCCATAATTTATTAAGTGCTTTTTCATTTTTTTCAAATTCATCTTCTTCTCTATCTAAATCATAAACTTGCTTAGTATTAAAATTAAAATCATATTTCTCTACTAAATTTATTGCATAGTCATATTTGCTTTTTAGTTTTTGAAAATATAGATCTATTATTTTATCACCAAAATATAATGCATACTCTGTTTTTAATTCACCATAAATTGATCTTACTTGTAAATAAGGCTCTAAATCATCTTCTGTAAAAAACATTTTAGATGGATCTAATGATTTTATAAGTCTATCAAACATATTTTCAGATATTTTTGGAGTTATCTCCAAATTGGCATTATATGATGCCTTTTTTATAAAGTATTTTGATACATCAAAAGCCGATACATAATCATCTCTTATTTCTTTTTTTGTGCCTGATAAATTTGTACTCGCTAAAATTGATGTAGAAAACAACATATAAACAAATATTTTTTTAAATTTTTTTAACATTTTTACACCTCGTTTTTTTGTCATATTTTATCATAATATGATTTTCATGCTACAAAAGGTGCCACAAAGCACCTTGATTATTAAAATTCTGATAGTATGATAGGTCTCCCATCTACCACGGCTATACTATGCTCAAAATGAGCTGATCTTTTTCTATCCACTGTTTTAACCGTCCACATATCTTTTTGTATTTTTACTTTATGTGAACCTAAATTAACCATGGGTTCTATTGCTATAACTAAACCATTTTGTATAAGTTCACCTGTTCCCTTTTTTCCATAATTAAGAACATAGGGATCTTCGTGTAGTTCAAAACCTACACCATGTCCGCTAAAATCTCTTACTACTGAAAAGCCATTTTTTTCAACATAACATTGTATAGCATAACCTATATCGCCCAATCTATTCCCAGCTATTGCTTGTTCTATACCCAAATCTCTTGCTTTTTTAGTTACATCTATTAATTTTTTAGAAATAGAATCTATTTTACCCACACCAAAAGTGTAAGCACTATCACCAAAATAACCATCTAGATTAGTAACTATATCTAAACTAACTATGTCCCCATTTTTAAGTATCTTATCTTTACTTGGTATAGCATGCACTACTTCTTCATTAACTGAAATACAAGTAGATGCTGGGTAAGGTGGGTATGGCCATCCTATATCATAACCCTTAGTTCCACTAGTAGCACCGCAAGATAAAATGTAGTCTTCACAAATTTTATCTAACTCCCATGTGCTTATACCCTCTTTTATATATGGTGGTATAATATCACGATATATTCTTGCTATAATTTGATTTGCCTTTTCTATTTTTTTTATGTCATCAAGTGTTTTAAGTTTCATTATATACCCCCAGTTTTTAAAACTTTAGAATCTAGTAATATTTTATCATAAATTTATATAAAATGCCATTTCTTAATGATATTAAATAAAAATTTCTTTAATTATTTCTTTGTTCTATGATATAATTTGAATATGAAATTAAATACACAAGGAGTTTTTATGAAAAAAGATTATTATATATCAATATTTCTTTTTATATTCCAAACACTATTAGCAATATGGGTTTTTAAAAAGGCTTTTTATGTTGATAAATTTACAACTATATTATTGATTTTAATTTTAATACTTCCTAGTTTTTTTGATATTTTTATTCAAAGTGAAATCATTAAAGATTCTAATATGATTAAAGAAATAAAACTAGGTAATTATTACTTTATTTTAGCAATATTTTTATACATTGTAGCAATATTTCTTCTAATATTAAATATTAAAAATTTTAATATTTTATCTATAAGCTTATCTATTATTGCTTTAAGTACGGCAAATAATATAAGAACTTGGTCTTGGATTAAATTTAGCAAAAAAATATTAATTTATAAAAATAAAACTATAACAAAATCAGAAATTAAAAAAATAAAATTTAATCTAGATGCTAAATGTTTAGAAATAATAAAAAAAGATGACAAAAAAATTGAAATATCTTTTAAAGATGAGAAAACTTTAAAAGAAGTTTATAACGATATAAGTTAAAGCCTTATTTTTCAAAATGTGAAAATGGTCAATAAATATAATATTTTTTTTAATATATTTTGGCTATTTTTTTTGTTATAATAAGAGTTTTTATTATTTTTCATACTTTTTATAAAATATAATTTATTATGAATACAATTTATAAAAAATGCCTAAATCCTATATTAAATAATATAAGATTTGATATAAATGACTTTACACACATAGATATAATTACTAATATAACATTTTTAGGTATTACATCTAAACACTTATATATTTATATACAAAAGGAATTATCTAAACGTAGAATATTTTATAGAATAGATGATTTTAATTATTTATTTTTTAATAATTTAAATTTTCTAAAAAATTTTATTGAAACTTATTATAACAACGTTACACAAGTCAAAGTTAGTAAAACAAAGACTAAAATTTTTCAATTCAAAAATTTTTATGTACTATCTGACGTAGATAAGTTCAATCTTATTTTTGATAGTTACTTTTTAGATAATCCAAAAGTAAGTAAAATCAGATATGACAATTTTTTTTATAATGCAAGAAAAAATTTAAAAACAGATATCACATCGATAAATAAAGTAAAACTATCTCACATCAAAAAAATCAATGAAAATAAAATCTTAATGTCTGAAATAAAATTTATATTAAAAATTAAAAAACTTAAAAGAATAGATATATACATATCTGACTTAGAAAAGGAAGAATTTAATTTTCTTTTTAAAATCGTTTCTATTCTTTTTAGAAAACAAAAATTTAAAATTTTTTTTAATGCAAACTTAAGTATATTCCAAGATACAAAAAATACTCACACTAGTGTATTTTTAATGAAATCTTCGAAAAAAATAAACAAAACATCTTGGACCTCTTCTTATAAACACATATTATCTTATGATAATTTAAAAGATGATTTATCTTTTATATTTTCTAAGAAAAATCCAAAAACAATTAATACCTATGAAATTAGGGAAAGAAGAGTTATATACAATCACAATTACAACGTTTCTAGACGAGTGCATGAATTTATAAATCTAATAAGAAAGGAGGTTCATGAAAATCAGTAATTCTATAATAGTTTGCTACAAAAAACCTACTAGCTATATGGTTTTAGATATTATGAAAGAAAACTATTTGTTTGATAAAAGCGAATTATTAAAGAATATTGAAAAGGTAATACCTGTTTCAAAAATTTTAAAAAATAAGAAAAATAAGAATATCAAAAACATTATATTTGATAATAAGGAGGACAAATTATTATTTTACTTATATTTTTAAATGGCCAAAGACAATTGAATAACGTAAATTAATAGCGAAAGCTATCTTAACTATATTACATAGTTTTAATATATAAAAAGATGACCAAATTTAGAAATGAAGTCATCTTTTTATTTTTTTATTTATTTTTTAACAACTAATACTAATGAACTAATTCCATTAATTTTAATTTTTCCATCACTTATCTTTATATTTTCTATACCTTTTGAATTTGCTTTACCATCTTTAACTAAAACGGTATATTGCCCATTTGGTATATTTATTTCCTTAGATTCTTTATTCGCATTATAAATTACATAAATGAAATCATTTCCATTTAAAGTATATGCTATAATAAAATCTTCATCTTTTAAAACTTTAAAGTTTTTATCAATAGTTTCAAAATCTTGCATATTAAAATTACTATATTTCTTTCTTATTGCTATTAATTCTTTTACATAATTAACATTTTCTTTATTTTCTAATGCTCTATTCCAATCCATCATATTCACACTATCAGGCGATTTATATGAATTTTCATCCCCATTTTTTGTTCTTAAATATTCTTGACCTGCATGTATAAATGGTATTCCATTAGATAACATTATTATAGTTGTCGCTAATTGATGTCTTTTAACTAAAATTTTATCATCATCTGCTCCATTAGTTTTTTTCAACTGATCCCATAATGTTAAATTATCATGTGCTTCAACATATTGTATTAATTGTCCAGGTTTAGTATATGTTTTAATACCTTTTCCACCTTTAATATTTTTTACAACATATTTTTCAAGCCCTTCTTTTCCACTTACAAAACCTTGTCCTATTACGCCAAATGTTGAGCCCTTAACACTATTTCTAATGTCATCATTGAAAAAGGCAATTTCAGGGATTTTATTTGCATTATGTTGATTGGCTCTTAAATCAAGATCTAATGTTCCCATATTCCAACCTTCACCAAGTAATAAAACATTTGGATTTATCTTTTTAAGTTCAGTATAAACTTCTTTCATAGTATTAATATCTAATATTCCCATTAAATCAAATCTAAATCCATCTATTTTGTATGTATTCATCCAATATTTTAGACTGTCAACTATATATTTTCTAGCCATTTTCCGTTCGCTGGCTATATCATTTCCAACACCTGTTCCATTAGTTAAATTACCGTTTTCATCTATTCTGAAAAAGTAACCTGGTACTATTAAATCAAATGCATGTTCTCTGGCACTAAACACATGATTATATACTACATCCATTATTACACCTAAATTATTTTCGTGCAGTACCTTAACTAATTTTTGTAACTCTATAATTCTATTATTAGGGTCATTAGGATTTGTACTATAACTACCTTCTACTGTATTATAGTTTACAGGGTCATATCCCCAATTATATTTACTGAATTGATCTTTTTCATCAACAGATTTTTCACTAAAATCATAAATAGGCATTAATTGTAAATAAGTTACACCTAATGATTTTATATAATCAAGTCCTGTAATTTGACCCTTAGAAGTTTTGGTATTTTTTTCAGTCAATCCTAAAAATTTACCTCTATTTTTAATTCCAGAATCTTTATAACTTGATACATCTCTAATATTTAATTCATATATTATAGGAGTATTAGTTTTTATAAACTTAGAATCTAATTTCAAAGGATTAACTACTACTGAATGTCCACCATTTATAGTAGTTGATTTAGCATATGGGTCAACTGTAACATTAATCTTGTCAGCCAAATGAACTTCATATAAGTATTCTAGACCTAATTTATCTCCTTTTAATGTTACTGAATAAACTCCTTTTTTATTTTTTTTCATTGATATAGTTTCTTTTTTATTACCGTTAAAAACTAATAAATTTAAATTTTTAGCAGTCGGAGCCCATACTTTAAATACTGTTTTTTCTTTACTATAAATTGGCCCCAATTCTTCATCAGTTGCAAATAATTTATCAAATTCTTCTGTTTGTAAAACCTTACCTATAACAATTTCTTTTGTTCCAAAATCTTTAAAATGAACATTATTTTTATTTGTTAAATCAAATTTATCTGTAAAAATCACTTCAATTTTATCAGTTTGCTCCCTAGTTCCATTAACTATATTTATACTCTCAGCTTCCATATTATTAACACTAATATCATTTTTTGTTATCTCGTTTAAATTAAATGGTTTATTAGTTTTAATTGTCAAACTATTTAATGTATCTATTTTTGCTGACATTATTTCCCTTTTCTCCAATGCTTCTTCTCTTGAAGCATATGGTTTTTCTATTCCTGCTACAACATAGACTGTACTTTCGCCAGCATTATTAAACTTTTCTATTTTTCTAACACTTGTATCTTTTTGTTCCATATTATCTTTCGTTCCTTTAAATATTAAAAAATTTATTTCCTTTATATCAGTTCCTGTAACTTCAATATTAGATACTGCTCCAAATTCATCTTTTTTAAAATCAAAGACTTTATCATTAACTAAAATTTTCCAATTTTCATAATCTTTATCTAATCTGTTATAATAAACCTTTGCAGTTAATTTATCAAATGATTCAGGTCTATTATCAGGATTTTCATAATATGTATTAGCATCATTAGTCTTAAGCCAAATTTGTGCTATTCCATTTTTTATATCTATATATCTATCTTCTGGAACATCTTTTTGACTCCAATCAGATTTTCTAACTATATACCCAACACTTTCATATTCTCCATCTAATGTTATATTAGCCACTTGTCCAAATTTATCACTAGCATCAAATTCATAAGCCCTACCATCAAATCCCTTAGCCCAAATCCATAAATCCCATTCCTTATCAACAGGGTTTTGATAATGTATAATTATTTTAGTTTTATTGGCTTCCGGTACTAAAACTATTTCAGAATCACTTTGTTTATTTTTTAATTTAAATAATGCTAAAAAAATGCTTATAAATATCAATGCTATTAAAAAATAAGCTTTTTTATTTTTTAGAATTCTTTTCATACTTTCTTGTATATATTGTCATACGACTATACATACTTCTCCTTTCCTTTGGGTAATATATATTTTGAGTATACCTTGCAAACGGTTTCAAGTCAATACTTACTATACAAAAAAACGACTTATTTTATATTAAGCCGTTTTTATTATTTATTATATCTATTAATTATATATATCGAAATTATTTATTAGAACTTCTACTCTTCTTAATTCACTTGAATCTCCATCATTTATTTCATTAAATCCTTTTGATTTTATCGTAATATCAATATTTTTATTTAATCCAAATTCTATTAGTTTATCTTTAACAGAAATTGCTCTTTTTAAACCTAAATCTAAATTATATTGTTCTGTATGTGTTCTATCTGTGTAACCTATAATTTCAATATTTGTTTTATCATAATTATTATTTAAAAATTCAACTATATCTTTTAGTTTATTTTCATGTATTTCTTTTATATTATATTTATCTATATCAAAATCTTTCACAGTAAACTTAATAGATTTTTTTACTAAACTTTTTAATTCTTTTAATTCATTTTTTAAATTTTCTATTTCATTTTTAGATTCTTCATCTACTTTTACAATTTCTTTTACTACTACTTTAGAATTTTCAACTTTATTTGGCACAAAGTTTATATTTAGTCCAGCCGATACTGCAAATGTTTTTTTGGTATCTATTCCTGCACCTAATTTATAAACTATTCTTCTTGATGGTATAGTTCCACTTAATCCTAATGCAAATCCTCCTGTTTTATTATAATATGCTCCACCTACACCCACAGATACTAAATGATTTCCACTTACTTGTGGTACACTGGCAATAGCTATAGATGTTGCTATTCCTCCACTTAATTTGCTATTCTCTGCATCCAAACGTTGTACTTTATCATCTACATATCTTTTTACTTGTCTATCTGTTACTAAATTATCTGTTGGTATGTCTATATTTGCATCTTTACTTAATATTCCAGCCCAAGATTTAGTATTATTTATATTGCTTCCATCTATTTTAACAAAATTATTAGATACAAAATTTTCTAAAGTTTTTAATTGTAAAACATTAACTGCATCAGTATTATCTACTCCTGTTTTAACATGTTTAATTTGTCTTTCATTTCCAATACTTCCTATTGAAATTGCATCAGTTTCTGCCTTTGAACCATTACCTAATACAATAGCGTTTTTTACTCCAGTTGCATCTACTTTTGAACCTATTACATACACATTATCTTGATCTATTTTATTTTCTGAACCTATAGAAATACTATTTTTACCAGAAACTGTACTATTTTCACCACCTATTAAAACTGAATTTTCACCTTTAATAGATATTTTATTTTTTGCTCCACCTATTATAACAGAATTATGCCCCTCAGTAACATTACCTTCATTTCTATTTCCACCACCTATTACAACAGAATCTTCTCCTCTTGCAATATTTTCATGTCCTCCTACTACAACCGATTTAATTCCTTGAGCAGTATTATTAAATCCTCCTAATATTGCAGTATTTTCAGCATTAGCTTCAGTTTTATTTCCAGATCCACCTAATATTACAGAATTATCTCCATTAGCAACATTTCTATTTCCACCCAATGCCCCAGATCTATCTCCTTTTGTACTATTATTAGTTCCACCTAATACGATTGAATCTCTACCAGCAAAAGTATTTCCTTCTCCACCTAGTCCTTGCCCAGGAGCTGCTAATACTGTATTACCTGATATTAAAATACTAATAATTAATCCTAAAGTTACATTTTTTTTATTTTTCAATATTCTTTTAAACCATTTCATTTTTTCTTTCATATCCATATATTTTATTGTATGTAAAAAGTAAAATTTAACATACTATCCTTGTATACAAAATATCTACAATATAGTTTACAAGGATTCCTCCTCTCTTTGTTTTTTTCATTTTAATTGTTAAAAAACAAAGCAAGATAAATATATTATCTAAGCTTTGTTTGTGAAATTATATAAATAAAAAGGGTTTACTTATTTAACAAAAATTGTTCAAATGCTTCCATAGCCTTACCACCATAAACAACAGATGGTCCTCCACCCATCATTATGGCTAATGAAATTGCTTCTGCAAATTCTTCACGAGTAACTCCTGCGCTAACACAATTTTTAGCATGAGATTCTATACAACCTTCACATCTAACTGCAACTGCTATACCCATTACAATTAATTCTTTTTGTTTTAAACTTAATATTTTACCTTCATATACTTTACTAGTCAAATTGGAAAATGCTGCCATAGTATCTGGTATATTTTCAACTAACATTTTAGTATTTCCTTTTAAATTTTCTAAATTTTTAACATGATCCATTTTTATTTTCTCCTATCTTAATTTATCTAAAATTTCTTTTAAATTTTCTTTTGATTTTGCTCCTACTATTGTTTCAACAGGTTTAGAATCTTTGAAAATAACCATTGTGGGTATACTTCTAACACCATAAAATTCTGCTAAATACATATAACTATCAACATTTGCTTTAATTATTTTATCTTCTACTTCATTAGATAATTCATCTAGTATAGGTAATAATTCCATACATGCACCACACCAATTAGCATAAAAATCAACTATGGTTAATCCAGACTTTAAAGTTTCTTCTAATAAATTATCTATATCATTTTTATTTGAATATTCAATTACTTTACTCATTTTTTTACCTCTATTTCTTTTAATTTAACTATTATTTTAGTTCCTTTTTCAATGTTTTTATCTACAATTAATCCATAATTATCTCCTAGATAATGTTTAATTCTACTATCAATATTTTTCATACCGACACCACCTAGTTTTAGTTTATTTTCTTTAGTATTCTCTATTCCTACACCATTATCATAAACTTCTATTATTATATCTTCATTATATTTATATACTTTTATATCTACTATTCCTTTATAATTAATATTTCTTATACCATGATAAAGAGCATTTTCAACAATAGGCTGCAATATTATTTTTGGAACTAATTTACCAAGTAATTCTTCATCTTTTACTTCAATATTATATGTCAATTTATTTTGATATCTTTCTTTTTGTATATCTAAGTATATTTTAACATGTTTTAATTCTTTTTCTAGACTTATTAAATTTTCTCCATTACTTAGTGAAATTCTAAAAAAATCTGCTAAATTTTTCGTTATTTCAACTGCTTTATCATTATCTTCAAATTCTATGGACCATATTATTATATCTAATGTATTATATAAAAAATGGGGATTTATTTGACTATACAATGCTTTTATCTCATAACTTTTAAGCGAATTTATCTTTTCAATCATTTTATTTATTTCATTTTTTAAAACTTCAATTTCATAAAATGATTCTCCTTCTAGGGTTATCTTTTCAAGTTTTGTATCCATATTTAACATGTAATTTTGTAATTCCTTTATTGTATATGTTATTTTTTCTGAAATTTTTCTTATTAAAAAGAACATTATCAACATTGTTATTATTATGGTAAAACTTATTATTTCTAAAACTTTAGTTTTTAATAAAGTTATTTTTTCTCCAGAATATATACCAACAATTTTCCAATTAGTACTTTCAATGTTTTTGGCAAAATATATGATATTGAATTTCTTATCATACCCTACCTTCATTTGGCTTATTCTATCTATTATTTTTTCTTTATTTACATTTGCTTTTTCAATGTTTTCACTATATATTATATTATTATTAGAGTCAATTATAAATACATGGCCTCTATCCCCTAAATAAGTCTCTTTTAGGTATTTATATAGTTCCATATATTTAAGGTCTAAAATAATTATTGCTTTTTTATTACCTATTTCTACATTTTTTGTAAAAGACAATATATATGTTTCCATATTACCATATAAATTTTTTCTTATTGGATTTAATACAATACTATTATCATTAATTTGGTTATCTTTATTTTTATCTATATTATTATATTTTATTTCAT
>NZ_LOQI01000046.1 GCF_001517915.1 Oceanivirga salmonicida
AGCAATGGAACCAGGATTAAGATTTGCTATAAGAGAAGGTGGAAGAACAGTAGCATCAGGAGTAGTTTCAGAAATCAAAAAATAAATAAACATTTAAATATATTTTGAAAACATTAAAGTAGAAAAGGGTACTTTTGTACCCTTCTATAACTAAGTAGGGAGGAAAAAATTTGGAAAACAAATTAAGAATACATCTTCAATCTTACGATCACAAATTGTTAGATCAATCTGCTAAAAAGATTGCAGAAGTTGTAAAGAAAGCTGGATCTGAAATAACAGGACCAATGCCTTTACCAACTAAAATCAAAAAATATACAGTATTAAGATCTGTACATGTTAATAAAGATTCAAGAGAACAATTTGAAATGAGAATTCATAGAAGATTTATTGAAATAGACAATTCTAGTCAACAAATAATGACAGCCTTAGGTTCACTAAGCTTGCCATCAGGAGTTGGAATAGAAATTAAACAAAAATAAATGTGTGTTAAAACACTTTGATACAAGTTGGGTAAAAGCTCAACCAATATATTAAGGAGGAAATAAGAATGTTATTAGGAAAAAAAATAGGAATGACACAAGTATTTGAAAATGAAAAATTAATACCTGTTACAGTAGTAGAGGTTAAATCAAACTTCGTTGTTCAAATAAAAACAGTAGAAAAAGAAGGTTATAATGCAGTAGCATTAGCAACTGGAGAAAAAAGAGAAAAATTAGTAAACAAACCTAAAATGGGTGTTTTCAAAAAAGCTGGAATTAGTCCACAAAGACTAACTAAGGAATTCCACGTAAATTCAGTTGATGGATATGAATTGGGTCAAGAATTAAATGTAGCTTCACTTGAAGGTATAGAATTTGTTGACATACAAGGTGTTTCAAAAGGTAAAGGGACTGCTGGTGTTATGAAAAGACATAACTTTGGTGGAAATAGAGCAACTCATGGAGTTTCTAGAAACCATAGACTTGGAGGATCAAATGCTGGTGGAGCAGCATCAAATAGTAATGTACCTAAAGGTAAAAAAATGGCTGGAAGAATGGGTAACGAAAATGTTACTGTTCAAAATTTAAGAGTTGTTAAATTTGATGTTGAAAACAATCTTTTATTAGTAAAAGGTGCAGTACCAGGTGCTAAAAATGGATACCTAGTAATTAAGAAATCAATTAAAAAATAAGTGGAAGGAGTTAGAAAATGTCATTAGATTTAAATGTATATAAATTAGATGGTTCTAGTGCAGGAACAATATCTTTAAACGAAGCTATATTTGGTATAACACCAAACGAACATGTAATGCACGAAGTATTAACTGCAGAACTTGCAGAAATAAGACAAGGAACTGCTTCGACTAAAACAAGAGGAGAAGTTTCTGGTGGTGGAAGAAAACCTTTTAGACAAAAAGGAACTGGTAGAGCAAGACAAGGTTCTACAAGAGCACCACATATGGTAGGTGGAGGAGTTACTTTTGGTCCTAAACCTAGATCATATGATAAAAAAGTAAATAAAAAAGTAAGAAAATTAGCTTTAAGATCTGCTCTTGCAGCAAGAATTCAAGCTGGACAAGTAATAGTATTAGATGAATATGCATTAGAAATGCCTAAAACAAAAACTTATACTGAATTTACTAAGAAATTGAGTTTTGATGGAGAAAAGAAATTATTCATAGTTAATGATTTTATAGAAGATAAGGATTATAACTTATACTTATCAGTTAGAAATATAAGAGATACTTTTACATTAATGCCTAACGAAATAAGTGTTTATTGGTTATTAAAGAGTGAGAAAATAGTTATAACTAAAGAAGCTCTTGAAACACTTGAGGAGGTGCTAGCGTAATGAGTATGAGAATATATGATATAATTAAAAAACCAATTTTAAATACAGAAAAAGCTAGAGTATTAGCAGAAAATAATGAATTTGTATTTATAGTTGATAGAAGAGCAAATAAATTAGAAATAAAAAATGCTGTAGAAACTTTATTCTCAGTAAAAGTTGTTTCAGTAAATACTTTAAATGTAAAACCAAAAGCTGGTAGATCAAGATTATCTGTTTATAAAGTGCCTGGATATAAAAAAGCTATAGTTAAATTAGCTGAAGGTGAAAAAATAGCAGCATATGAAGAAGTATAATAAATAAATTAAAACAAATAAAATTATGGTAGATGCAAAAAAAAATTGCATCTATCATAAAATAATACTAGAATTTTATAAAAAAATATGGTATAATATTTTTTGTTGTAGAACAATAATGATAGACACACGAGATAGTGTATGTAGAATTATAGGTTTAATAAATATTAGAGGAGGAAAGTGATATGCCTATTAGAAAATTAAAGCCAGTTACTAGTGGGACTCGGCATATGTCTATACTAGTTAACAAAGAACTAGACAAAGTTAGACCTGAAAAATCGTTAGTAGAACCATTAAATTCATCTTACGGGATTGATAATTATGGTCACAGAACAGGAAGAAATAGACATAAAGGACATAAGAGATTATACAGAATTATAGATTGGAAAAGAAATAAAATAGGAATACCTGCAAAGGTTGCAACTATTGAATATGATCCAAATAGAACAGCCAATATAGCTTTATTGCATTATGTTGATGGAGAAAAAAGATATATTTTAGCGCCTAATGGATTAAAAAAAGGTGATACAGTATTAGCTGGAAATGATGCAGAAATCAAACCAGGAAATGCTTTAAAACTTAAAGATTTACCAATAGGGACACAAATACATAATTTAGAATTAATACCTGGTAGAGGTGGACAATTAGCAAGATCTGCTGGAACTTCTGCAAGATTAGTTGCAAAAGAAGGAACATATTGTCACGTTGAATTACCATCAGGAGAATTAAGACTAATACATAAGGAATGTATGGCAACTGTAGGAACAGTTGGAAATTCAGAGCATTCATTAGTTTCATTAGGAAAAGCTGGAAGAAATAGACACTTAGGAAGAAAACCTCATGTTAGAGGATCAGTAATGAATCCTGTGGATCACCCACACGGAGGAGGAGAAGGAAGATCTCCTATCGGTAGAAAATCACCAGTTACACCTTGGGGTAAACCAACTCTTGGGAAGAAAACTAGAGGTAAGAAAAATAGCGATAAGTTCATAGTAAGAAAAAGAAAGAAATAACAGTAATATAATGAAATAAAGGAGGAAAAATGGCTCGTTCATTAAAAAAAGGACCTTTTGTTGATTTACACTTATTAAAAAAAGTAGAACAAATGGGAGAAAAAAAACAAGTTATTAAAACATGGTCAAGAAGATCAACAATATTCCCTCAATTTATAGGTTACACATTTGCAGTGTATAATGGTAAAAAACATATACCTGTTTATGTAACTGATGAAATGATAGGACACAAACTTGGAGAGTTCGCACCAACAAGAACTTTCTATGGTCATGGAAAAGATAAAAAAGATAAGAAAAAATAGGAAATCTGAAAGGAGATAGACATGGCAGCATACGCTAAGTTAACTTACCAAAGATTAAGTCCGCAAAAAGCAAGACTAGTTGCAGATATAGTTAGAGGTAAAAATGCAGAAGAAGCATTAAATATTTTAAGATTTACTAATAAAAAAGCAGCTCCATTAATTGAAAAAGTATTAAGATCAGCAATAGCAAATGCCGAACATAATTTCGGTATGGATGTAAATAAATTGTATGTATCAAAGATTTTAATAGATAAAGGACCAGTTCTTAAAAGAATGAATCCAAGAGCGATGGGTAGAGCGGATGTTATTAGAAAACCATTAGCACATATAACTGTAGAAGTTGATGAAAGAAATATAGAAGCATAGGAGGTAAACTGTGGGACAAAAAGTAGATCCTAGGGGACTAAGAATTGGGATAGTAAAGACATGGAATTCTAGTTGGTTTGCAGAAGGAAAAGAATACTTAAACAATTTTCATGAAGATTTAAAAATAAAAGATTATATAAAGAAAAATTATTACCATGCAGGTATTTCAAACATATACATTGAAAGAAATTCAGAAACAGAAGTAACTGTAATAATAGAAACAGCTAAAGCTGGTATATTAATAGGTAGAAAAGGTCAAGAAATAGAAGCTTTAAGAGCAAAACTTGAAAAAATGACAGGTAAAAAGGTAAATGCGAAAGCATTAGAAGTTAAAAATCCTAATAAAGACGCTCAATTAGTAGCTGAAAGTATTGCGACAGCAGTTGAAAAACGTGTGGCATATAAAAGAGCTATGCAACAAGCTATACAAAGAGCAGAAAAATCTGGCGTTAAAGGTATAAAAATAATGGTATCAGGAAGATTAAATGGTGCGGAAATCGCAAGATCTGAATGGACATTATCTGGTAGAGTACCTTTACATACTTTAAGAGCAGACATAGATTATGCAACAGCAACAGCACAAACAACTTATGGAGCATTAGGAATTAAAGTATGGATATTTAATGGTGAAGTACTTCCAACTAAGGAAGGAGGAAACAAATAATGTTAATACCTAAGAGAACTAAATATAGAAAGCAATTCAGAGGTAAAATTGGTGGAATTGCAACTAAGGGAAATAAAGTAGATTTTGGTGATTATGGATTAGCAGCTAAAGAGTTTGGATGGATAACATCAAGACAAATAGAAGCATGCCGTATTACTATTAACAGAACTTTTAAAAGAGAAGGTAAAATTTGGATAAGAATATTTCCTGACAAACCTTATACTAAAAGACCAGAAGGAACAAGAATGGGTAAAGGTAAAGGTAATACAGAAGGTTGGGTAGCAGTTGTTAAAACTGGTAAAATCTTATTTGAAGTTGGTGGAGTTAGTGAAGAAAAAGCTAAGGAAGCTTTAAGAAAAGCTGGACACAAATTACCTATAAAAGTTAAGTTCGTAAGAAAAGAAGTAGGTGGTGAAAACTAATGACAGCTAAAGAAGTAAAAGAATTATCGGTTGAGCAATTAGAGACTAAGGAAAAAGAGTTAAAGTTAGAATTGTTCAATTTAAAACTACAAAAGACATTAGGTCAATTGCAAAACACTGCAAAAATAAAAACAGTAAGAAGAGATATTGCAAGAATAAAGACAATATTAACTGAGAAGAAATAGGAGGTTTCGTTGTGGAAAGAAACGAAAGAAAAATCAGAGAAGGTGTAGTTGTTTCTGATAAAATGGATAAAACGATTGTAGTAGTTGAAGAAACAATGAAACTACATAAGTTATATAAAAAGAGAGTTAAATTTTCTAAAAGATACAAAGCACACGATGAAAATAATGAATGTAAAGTAGGAGACAAAGTTAGAATTATGGAAACTAGACCTTTAAGTAAAGATAAAACTTGGAGATTAGTTAAAGTAATTGAAAAAGCTAAGTAGTGAGTGAGAGGAGGAACTGTAGTGGTTCAACAACAAACAATACTAAACGTTGCAGACAATACAGGTGCTAAGAAAATAATGGTTATAAGGGTACTAGGTGGATCTAGAAGAAGATTTGGTAGTATAGGAGATCTAGTTGTTGCATCTGTAAAAGAAGCTATCCCTAATGGGAATGTAAAAAAAGGTGACGTTGTTAAAGCGGTAATCGTTAGAACAAGAAAAGAAATAAAAAGACAAGACGGTTCATATATAAAATTTGATGATAATGCAGCAGTTATTTTAAATGCAGCATTAGAAATTAAAGGAACAAGAATTTTTGGACCTGTTGCAAGAGAATTGAGAGCTAAGAATTTTATGAAAATAGTTTCATTAGCTCCAGAAGTACTGTAGGAAGGGGTCTTAGATAATGATTAAATCAAAAATAAAATCAGTTCCAAGAAAATTACATGTAAAAACTGGAGATACAGTAGTAGTAATTAGTGGAAGATCGAATAAAGAACTAAGAAGTGAAAAATCTGGTCAATATGGGGATAAAGGAAAAGTTGCTAAAGTTTTAAAAGTATTCCCTAAGACAGGTAAAATAGTTGTTGAAGGTGTAAATGTTAAGAAAAAGCATATGAAACCTACACAAGTGAACACACAAGGTGAGATTGTGGAAAAAGAAGTACCTATATTTGCATCAAAAGTTATGTTATGGGATTCAGAAGCAAAAAAAGGAACAAGAGTAAGATATGAAATAAAAGATGGAAAAAAAGTCAGAATATCTGTTGTTTCTGGAAAAGAAATATAGGAAAGGAGGATACTAAATGGCAGAAAAATATATTCCAAGATTACAAAAAAAATATAATGAAGAAATAATATCTAATTTAATGAAAGAATTAGGATTAAAGAATATAATGGAAGTACCAAAACTTGAAAAAATAGTAGTAAATATGGGTATAGGTGAAGCAGTAAATAATACTAAATTAATAGAAGAAGGTATTAAACAATTAGCACAAATTACAGGACAACAACCTTTACCAAGAGCAGCTAGAAAATCAGAAGCAGGTTTTAAATTAAGAGAAGGTCAAAAAATTGGAGTAAGTGTTACTTTAAGAAAAGAAAAAATGTATGAATTTTTAGATAGATTAGTAAGTATCGCACTTCCAAGAGTTAGAGATTTTGAAGGTGTATCAAATAAAGCTTTTGATGGAAGAGGAAATTATACTTTAGGAATTAAAGAACAAATAGTATTCCCTGAAATTGAAATTGATAAAGTAGATAAAGTTTTAGGATTAGGTGTTACTATCGTAACATCAGCAAAAAATGATGAACAAGGAAGAGCATTACTTAGAGCATTCGGAATGCCGTTTGTAAAATAGTAGGAGGTATATTTAATGGCTAAAGTAGCTATGGTTCAAAAGAATTTAAAAAGAGAGAAAATAGTTGATAAATATGCTGCTAAAAGAGCAGAGTTAAAGGCTAGAATAAAAAAAGGTGATAGGGAAGCAGTTCTTGAATTGCAAAAATTACCAAGAAATGCATCACCAACAAGATTAAGAAACAGATGCCAAGTAAATGGTAGACCAAGAGGATATATGAGAGAATTCGGTATATCAAGAGTTATGTTTAGAAAGCTTGCTGGAGAAGGTGTAATACCTGGTGTACAAAAATCAAGCTGGTAAAATTTGAGAGGAGGACAATATGAACTTAACAGATCCTATTGCAGATATGCTTACAAGAATTAGAAATGCAAACTCAGCTAAACATAGTTTAGTATCAATTCCATATTCTAAAATAAAGGAAAGCATGGCAAACATTTTAAAAAATGAAGGTTATATAGTTGATTTTGAAATAAAAGAAGAAGGAAGCAAAAAAGATATAGTTGTTTCTTTAAAGTTCGTTGACGGTGAAGCCGTTGTTAAAGGGTTAAAAAGAATATCTAAACCTGGAAGAAGAGTTTATAGTTCAGTAGAAAACTTACCAAAAGTTTTAGGTGGATTAGGAATAGCAATTATTTCTACACCTAAGGGAGTTTTAACTGATAAAGAATGCAGAAAGCACAGTGTTGGTGGAGAGGTACTTTGTTACGTTTGGTAATCAACATTGCGGAAATAAATGCTAAGGAGGAAAAATGTCAAGAGTAGGTAAAAAAACTATCGTTATACCACAAGGTGTGGAAATTACTAACGATGGAAATATATATACTGTTAAAGGACCAAAAGGAACTTTAACAAGAGAATTATCTAGCGAAATAGTTATAAAAGTAGAAGGTAACGAAATTACTTGTGAAAGAAATAGTGAATTACCAGCTATAAGAGCTTTACATGGAACTACACGTGCTAATTTAAATAATATGATAGTTGGTGTAAGCCAAGGATTTACTAAAAAATTAGAACTTATAGGGGTTGGATATAGAGTACAAGCAAATGGTAAAGGATTAACATTAGCATTAGGTTATTCTCATCCAATAGAAGTAGGAGAAGTAGAAGGTATTAATTTTACTGTTCAAGGAAATAATAAAATAACTATTGAAGGTATTGATAAACAATTAGTAGGGCAAATAGCAGCAAACATTAGATCTAAGAGACCACCTGAACCATATAAAGGAAAAGGTGTTAAGTATGCTGATGAAATTATTAGAAGAAAAGAAGGAAAGAAAGGATAGGGTAGCTTATGTTTAAAAAAGTTGATAGACAAAAATTAAGAGTAAAGAAACATAAAAGTATTAGAAACAAAGTTAATGGTACTGAGCAAAGACCTAGACTTTCTGTTTACAGAAGTTTAAATAATATTTTTGCTCAAATTATAGATGACACAAAAGGTGTTACTTTAGTAACTGCATCAACAATAGATAAAGATGCTAAGGTTAAAGTTGGATCTAACTTAGAAGCAGCTAAAATTATTGGTGAAAGAATAGCTAAAAAAGCACTAGAAAAAGGAATTGAAACTGTTGTATTTGATAGAAGTGGTTATATTTATACAGGTAGAGTTAAGGCTTTAGCTGATGCTGCAAGAGAAGCAGGATTGAAATTCTAAGGATAAGGAGGATTTATTTTGGCTAAGGAAATTAAGACGAGTGAATATAAAGAAAGTCTTTTAAGAATAAGTAGAGTATCAAAAACAGTTAAAGGAGGAAGAAGAATTTCATTCTCTGTATTAGCAGCTGTTGGAGACGGAAAAGGTAAAGTTGGAATTGGATTAGGGAAAGCAAATGGTGTACCTGATGCAATTAAAAAAGCATTAGCAGTTGCTAAAAAGAGCATGGTTACTGTTTCATTAAAAGGTGGAACATTACCTCATGAACAAATTGGTAAATTTAATGCAACAACTGTATTATTGAAACCAGCAACAGAAGGGACAGGAGTAATTGCAGGATCTGCAACTAGAGAACTTCTTGAATTAGTTGGTGTAACTGATGTACTTACAAAAATAAGAGGGTCAAGAAATAAAGATAATATAGCAAGAGCTACAATAGATGGATTGACAAAATTAAGATCTATTGAAGAAGTTGCTAAATTAAGAGGAAAAACAATAGATGAAATAATAAGATAAGGCTAGGAGGAAAATTAATGTCTAGAGTAAAAATAACACTTATAAAAGGAATTAATGGGAGAAAGCCTAACCATATCACAACTGTAAAATCACTAGGGTTAAAGAAAATTAATCATAGTGTAGAACATAATTTAACAGATGATATAAAAGGAAAAATAAAATTAGTTTCTTATTTATTAAAAGTAGAGGAGGTTCAATAATATGAACTTAAACGAATTAAAATCTGCTAATGTTAGAAAAGAAAAGAAAAGAATAGGTAGAGGACACGGAACTGGTTGGGGAAAAACAGCTGGTAAAGGTCATAACGGTCAAAAGCAAAGATCAGGAAATTATGTTTCTGCTGCTTTTGAAGGTGGACAAATGCCATTAGTTAGAAGAATACCTAAAAGAGGATTCTCAAATTCTCCATTTAAAAAAGATTTCATTGTATTGAATTTAAAAGATATAGTTGAAAAATTTGAAGACGGAGAGACAGTTTCTTTATCTACATTAGTTGAAAAAAACATAGTAAAAAACCCAGGATTTATATTGAATCAAAATGGAACAGACGGTAGAGAATACACAAGTTTATTAAAAGTTATAGGTCAATATGAAATAACTAAAAAATTAAACTTTAAAGTTGAAAAAATTTCAAAAACAGCTAAAGAATTAATAGAAAAAGCTGGAGGAACAGTAGAATTATTAGGAATAAAGTCTTATTCAAATACTGCTTCTAATAACAAAAAAGAAGATTAGGACAAGTAAGTTTAACTTACTTTTTTCCTATATTTAAGGAGTGATTATATTGACATTATTTGAAGCTATTAAAACTAGATTTAATTCTATACTTAATGTAAGAGAATTAAGAAGAAGAGTAACTTTTACCCTTTTAATGTTCTTAGTTGCTAGAATAGGTATACAAATTCCTGTTCCAGGAATAAATGTGGGATTATTTTCGCAATTTATTAATAATCCACTAGCTCAATTTTTAGACTTATTTTCAGGAGGAGCTATACAGCAAGCATCGATATTTTCTTTGGGAATAACACCATATATTAATGCTTCAATAGTATTCCAATTATTAGGAGTTTTATATCCTAAAATAGAAGAAATGCAAAAAGAAGGCGGAAAACAAAGAGAGCAAATAACACAATGGACTAGATATTTGGCTATAGCAATAGCTATTGCTCAATCTTTCTTTGCGGCAGTATTATTACAATCGCAAAATATAGTAATAGAACCTGGAGTTACTTTCTTAATAACATCTACAGCACTTATGACAGGTGGAGCAGCATTTTTAATGTGGTTAGCAGAAAGAATATCTATAAAAGGAATAGGAAACGGAACATCTATGTTAATTTTCCTAAATATAGTATCTAATCTACCAAGAGTTGCTTATAGAATGGGTACAAGTTTATTCGGAAATACAAGAGGGAATTTATTATTATCAGCCTCAGTATTATTATTTATTGCTATTATAGTAATAATGGTAATAATACAATTAGGTGAAAGAAGAATACCTATACAGTATGTTGGAAAATCAAGTAGAGGATTTGGACAAGGTCCAAGTTCAGTTGGTAAGAAAACATTTTTACCAATTAAAATTAATACAGCAGGAGTTATGCCAATAATTTTTGCATCTATGCTTATGGCAATACCTGCAGTTATAGTATCATTTATTAAAAATCCTGAAAAACAAGCTTTTTGGGGTAGAATATTAGGACAAACAGGTTGGCTTTACTTATCAATAATGGTAGTATTAATTATAGCATTTTCATTCTTCTATACAGCAATAGTATTTGATCCAGATAAAATTGCTGATAGTTTGAAACAAACTGGAGGAACATTACCATTAAAAAGAGCAGGAAGAGAAACGGCTGATTATTTAGAAAGTATAGTAACAACTATAACTTATGGTACAGCAGTATTTCTAGCAGTATTAGGTATATTACCTAATATATGGTTTGGTTATGTAGTTAATTTACCTGTTATGTTAGGTGGTACAAGTTTAATAATTTTAGTTGGTGTTGCAGTTGATTTAATTAAACAAATCGATTCGCATTTAGCAGTTAAAAAATATAAAGGATTTGGAACAAGTAAAAGAAGATTAAATAGATAAATAAAATAAAATTTAGCAATTAATTTTGCTAAATTTTTTTTGTTTTAAATATAAAAGTGTTGTATAATAAAATGTTGTAAACACAGTTGGGGCAGGAGATGCCTTATTTTCATCATAAACTATTATGTGAAAGATTACTCTGCATTAGAAGCATTAAAAAGAGCTGAAATGTTTGCAGTATTAAAAATTAGAGTTAATGGAGCATCAAAATGGATTTAGTACAGAAGAAGTTATTGAAAAAGAATTGAAAAAATTAAAAATAAAGGTAAAATATAATGAGTGGATATTTACGAAAAAAGGTGAAAAAATGGATAATAATCTTATAGAAATAAAAACTGATAATATTAAAAATCTTATTTATACAATTAGAGGTAAACAAGTAATGCTTGATAGTGATTTGGCGATGCTTTATCAAGTAGAAACAAGAGTTTTAAATCAAGCTGTAAAAAGAAACATAAAAAGATTTCCAGAAAAATTTATGTTTAGACTAACTGATGAAGAATATAAAGTTTTGATATCACAAATTGTGATATCAAAAAACTACTGATAAAAAATTTGAGCAAGTATTTAATTATATTGCAAGTAGTAAAGAAGTATCACAAAAAATATTCTTCAATGGACAAATCTATGATGCATTTTCTTTGCTTGTAGATATAGTTAAGCAAGCTAATAGTAGCATTATTTTGATAGATAACTATGTTGGTGTAGATACACTTAATATACTTGCTAAAAAGAAAGACGGAGTAAAAGTTGATATTCACGCAACTAAAAAAAGTAATTTAACTAAAAATGATATAAAGAAATTTAATCAACAATATCATAATTTATCAGTTCATCTGATAGATACATTCCACGATAGATTTATAATACTAGATGAGAGTAGTTGTTATCATATTGGCTCGTCAATAAAGGATGCAGGAAATAAAAGTTTTGCTATTAGCAAAATTGAAGATGAGCGAAATATAAATGATATTTTAAGTAGATTGAAAAGATAAAGTTTTCCCAATTTCTAATTGAAAGAAAGTAGATTTAGAGTATATAGAGTACTCTTTTTGTAAATTGGTTTAGCGTTTATATTTTACAAAAAAAGAGAGGCGAGTAAAGAATTTTAAAAAAAATTCTACTCACTTTTTTTATTAATTTTTAGATACTAAGGTAGTTACTACAGATAATGAAGTAGAAGCAGTACCTAATAATAATATTAATGTTGTTTTATTACCTATATAAACATTTTTAAAATACATTAAGTATATAAAAAACAAGTCAACAAATAATAATATTAAAAATGAGATAAATAATATTGTTTTACTATTAATCATATTAACTCCTCCTTAATTTTAAGAGTTATATCCAAGGTATACTCCAACACCTACACTAGCAATAAAAATAGCTGTAGTAATAATTGTACCACCATCGTATTCGAATAATTCATGTTCATTTATTTCAAACATGATTAATTACCCCTTTTCAATAATAATTATATAATGAAAATGTTAAAAGTCAAATAATAACAAAAAAATGTAGAATAAAGTTTGATATGCAACACCCTATATTATCAAGTAAATTTGTTATATTAATTTTATAAAAAAAAAAGAGAGATGAGTAAAGAATAAAAAAAAATTCTACTCATTTTTTTTGGTTTTAAAAGTTTAATTAAAAATTTATATCCATTGTAATTATTAGAAAAATGGCGATGGGTTGATATTTTTAAAAAAGGGGTTATAATATTAGAAATTAAGGGATTTAAAAATAATTTACACAAAATGCTACAGAAGTTTTTAAATTTTTATATATATTAATATAATTAGTTGTTAAAATTAGGGTTAAAAAATGAAAATTATGGGAGGTAGTAAATTATGAAAAACTTTAAATTTATTTGGGAGTCAATTATTACTACAGCTATTTTTATTGCTAGTGTAGTTGTTGGAGTATACCTTGGATATAACTCTTAAAATTAAGGAGGAGTTAATATGATTCATAGTAAAACAATATTATTTATCTCATTTTTAATATTATTATTTGTTTACTTTTTTTTTATATACTTATTGTATTTTATAATTGTTTATATTGGTATTAAAACATCTTTAATATTATTATTAGTT
>NZ_LOQI01000047.1 GCF_001517915.1 Oceanivirga salmonicida
ATTTACTATTACAACTTACAGAATTATATTTATTATTAAATTAAGTTTAAGATTTTGTGGATTTATGGTATAATTAAAGGCTAGATAAGTTAGATATGGAGAATTATGATGAAAATTTTGGAAAAAATAATAGAAAATTTATCATTAAAACATATTCCTAATATAGTTTTGTTATTTTTATTAGATATTTTTGTAATTTATAAAAAAATAGAAATTTATAATTTATTTAAATGGATTCCTAATGAAATTATTCAAATTGTTAATGAATTAGGGAATATTATGTATGGTAAATATAGTTTATGTATTTATATTATAATATTTATTATATATGTATCAAGGTATTTTTTATCATATGATGTTCCATTTTTAAAATCATGGACTTATACTAATGAAAAAGAAGAAAAAATAAAAGTAGAATATAATTTCGGATTTTTTATTCAAACTATATTTGAAATAGTACTTATGATTATTAGTAAATATTGGGTTTTTTATTTAACGTTTATTATTATAACTAATGATTTAAATGAAGTTAATGTTTTAATTGAATATAAAAAAAAATATATGGTGATATATATAATAATAATAGTTTTAGCATTAATAATAAAATGGTCTAGTCGTGAAATGAAAATAATTAAAAATTTTAAAACAATAAGTGAAGTTATAAATGAAAATATTAAAGATAGAAAATAAATCGATATAAGGAGAACAATGCAAACAGATAAAATGACATATACATTAAATTATCCAATAGATAAGGTTTGGAATAAGATATATGAAACAAGAAAAAAAGTAGTGTATAGACATGAAAAACTTATAGAAGTATGGCTTAAAGAAAAAAAGTTTGAAAAATTAGAGTATTTTTTAGAAGATAAATCTCAAAAAATTACCATGAAAATAGATTTTATAGAAAAAGATAATACAACTATACTTGATATTTTTTGTGAAATTAAGAGTAGAAGTATAGTAAAAGACATATTTCTATACCTAAGTATAAATGTAAAAAAAGAAATAAATGAATATATCAAACAAGTAGAAAAGGAGTTAGAAAATGAAATTTAGTTACGAATACACAAAAGGATTTGTCGTAAAAAACGAAATTAATGCATTAAAACCTTATGCAGAATTAGCAAGCGAAATATTAGAAAATGGTACAGGTCAAGGTTCAGACTTTTTAGGTTGGTTAAATTTAGCAAATGATTATGATAAAAAGGAATTTGAAAACATTAAAAAAGCCGCAACTAAGATAAGAGAAAATTCTGAGGCATTAGTAGTCATAGGTATAGGGGGTTCATATTTAGGATCAAGAGCTGCAATAGAATTTTTATTACCAAACTACTATAATCAAGTTAAAAAGCCTGAAATATATTTTGTAGGAACTAATATGAGTCCTAATTATTTACAAGACATATATAATTTAGTAAAAGATAAAGATTTTTCTGTAAATGTGATATCAAAATCAGGAACAACTACAGAACCCGCAATAGCATTTAGAATATTTAAAAAATTATTGGAAGAAAAATATGGAGAAGAAGAAGCATCAAAAAGAATTTATGCAACTACTGATAAAGAAAAAGGAGCATTAAAAACTTTAGCAACTAATAAGGGTTATGAAACATTTGTAGTACCAGATAATGTAGGTGGAAGATTCTCAGTATTAACAGCAGTAGGGTTATTACCAATAGCAGTTGCTGGTATAGATATAGATAAGTTGATGGAAGGTGCAAGAGTAGCTATAAAAGATATGAAAAATGACTTTGATAGTAATGCTGCTATGCAATATGCTACATTAAGAAATATACTATATAGAAAAGGTAAAGTAATAGAGATATTTGTGAATTATGAACCTAGATTACACTATATTGCTGAATGGTTAAAACAACTATTTGCAGAAAGTGAAGGGAAAAATTTCAAAGGAATATATCCTACATCAGCAGATTTTTCAACAGATTTACATTCAATAGGTCAAGCTATACAAGAAGGTAATAGAAATTTATTTGAAACAGTAATGAGTATAGAAAAACCAGAACATGATATTATAATTGAAAAAGATGAGCAAGATTTAGATGGTCTTAATTTCTTAGCAGGAAAATCATTAGATTATGTTAATAAAATGGCTTGTAAGGGAGTAATTTTAGCACATATAGATGGTGGAGTTCCTAATTTAGAAATTAATATAGAAAAAGCAGATGAATTTAATTTAGGTTATTTGTTTTACTTCTTTGAAAAAACAGTAGCTATATCAGGTTATTTAAATGGAATAAATCCATTTGATCAACCAGGGGTTGAAGCATATAAGAAAAATATGTTTGCATTATTAGAAAAACCAGGTTATGAAGAAGAAACAAAGAAAATTTTAGAAAGAATAAAAAAGGGCTAGTAAATTGATATTAAGTATATATAAAAATAAAGAAAAATATAAAGAAATAGAATTACATAATTATAATAATGAATTTATATACAACTGGGCAGGTATTGAAAAGGGAGCATATAGTTTTAAAGTAGATAATAAAGCTGTAACTTATTCACATACCTTACCTTTTGTTACAATTTTTAATGCTTACATTGATGAAAATGCAAAACCTAAAGATATTACAGGTTTTCAAGATGGTATAGATATAGTAATAAAAATTAATGGAAATGATTTTAGTTTAGAAAAAACCAAATTATATAAATTAGAATGTCCATTTGAAAATGCAAGTATAGCTGGAAGTTTTAATAATTGGAATGTAGAAAATTTAGATATAAATAATGGTTATGCATATTTAAATTTAAAAGATGGATATCATGAATATAAATTTGTGATTAACGGAGAATTTGAAAACGGAGAAAATAGATACTTAATAGTTGGAGAAAGTGGAAGATTATATAAAAAAGGCGAAATAGGAAATGGAGAATTTGTAACAGAAGCTTTATCAACTCATATTAATAAAATATCTGATTTACAATACGAAGTTACTTTAAGAACTCAAATATCTGATATTGACAGGGCTTATATTAGTATAAGTCATAAAAATTCTAATTATGAAGAAATAAAAGAGCTTGAAAGGCATACTAATACTAAAAATGAATTTGATTATTTTAAAAGAATAATTAATTTTGAAAAAGTAGAAAAAGAATTTAGCATATTTTATATACTAGAAGATGCAGGAAAAAAACTTTATTATAACGGAAAAGATTTTAGTTTTAAAAATGATATAGATAAAATTTATATAAATAAAAATAGTAATTTAGAAATATTTTCTATACCAGAATGGACAAAACAAGCTATATGGTATAATATTTTTCCAGATAGGTTCTATAATGCTAATATATATAATGACCCAATATTTAATGAATTTGGACCAGAAAATTTTAGTATGAATGAATTACATCAAAATAAATATATAAATAGTAAACTTTGGAATAAGGATAAACCTAAATTTAATCTTAATAGATGGACTGCTGATTATTCAGAAAGAACTAATTGGGAAAAAGAATATGAAAAAGATATAGATTATAGTTTAAAATATGCTCGTATGTACGGTGGAGATATAGAAGGTATTAAAGAAAGAATACCATATTTAAAAGAATTAGGAATTACAGCAGTTTGGCTTAATCCTGTATTTTATTCATATCAAAATCATAAGTATGGAGCAAATGATTTTAGACACATATCACCTGATTTTGGAACTATAAGAACAAGTGGTTCTAAACACAATGTTTTTGTAGATGAAAGTCAAAAAACATATGTAGAAGTTTTGGGAAATAAAGCTAAAAATAATAGTGAATTAGAACTTTTAGAAGTAAATCTACAAGGAGAAAATAAGGGTAAAAATGGTTATTTTGAAACAGAAAATGTAGATACATGGGTATGGACTGAATCAGATTTAATTATGGTAGACTTAATAAAAGAATTACACAAAAATGGTATAAGAGTAATATTTGATGGAGTATTTAACCATAGTAGTGAGCGTCATTGGAGTTTTAATTTAGCATTAGCCGAAGGAGAAAATTCTAAATATACTAAATGGTATAAATTTAATGATTTTTCTAAACATAAGAAAATAACAGATGACATGAGTTTTGAACAAGTACAAGAAGCTATGAGACATAATAGAGAAAATGTAGAATATATTTCTTGGGCAGGAGTAAAAACTTTACCTGAATTTGATAGTTTTAATGAAGAGTATAAGGAATACATATTTAATATTTGCCGTAAATGGTTAAAAGGGCCTGATAATAAGGTAAGTAAAGATTTTAAAAATGATGATGGTATAGATGGATTTAGGTTAGATGTTCCAAACTGTCTTGAAAATCAAGATTTCTGGTTAGAATTTAGAGAAGTTTTAAAATCTACTAAAAAAGAAAGCTATATCACAGCAGAAATTTGGTCTAATGGCTCAGCAGATATTAATAATGGAAATAAGTTTGATGCTCTTATGAATTATGAGTGGTTAAAAACTGTAATAGGCTATTTTATTAATCAATCAAGTGAATATGGTGAAAGATATAAGTTAAATGCCAGTGAATTTTTAAATGAATTAAGAGAAAAAAGATCTTGGTATCCATATCAAGCATTGCAAGCTATGCAAAACTTAAATGGTTCTCATGATACTGATAGACTTTATTCAAGAATAGTAAATGATGGGTTAGGTAGAAATTTAGAAGAAGGTAAACAACTAGATAGGGGATATAATGGAATAAGACCTGATTTGGCTTCTAATTATCATCCTAACACTAATATAGACTGGGTAAATTCTAAGATAAAACCTAAAGATATATTAAAATTAATATCTGTATTTCAAATGACATATATAGGAGCACCTATGATATACTATGGTGATGAGTTAGGAATGTGGGGAGCAACAGACCCATATTGTAGAAAACCTATGCTTTGGGATGAATATATGTTTGACAATGAGAAAAATCCGTCTATAATAAATAGAGAAGAAGTATATGAACAAAAAGCAGACTTAGAACTATTTGCTTGGTATAAAAAGATAATAGATATACGTAAGAAAAATAGAACTTTAGTTTATGGAAGATTCAAAGAAATTTTAGCAAATGATGAAAAAGATATGGTTATATACGAAAGATATGACAAGAACTATAGTTTTATCATAATTTTAAATAATTCATTTGAAAATAATGAAATAGAATTTAGAATATATAATAAGAATACTACATATATGGACTTATTAACTAATAAAAAAATAAAGAGTAATGAAAAAGGAGATATAGTAGTATCCTTAAAAGCTAAAAGGGCTATGGTATTGAAGTATAAAAAGGAGAATGATGAGTAATATGTTGAATAAAGAGTTAATAAAAAAAGATTTTTATGAAGCAGTAAATGGGGAATGGCTAAAAACTGCTAAGATACCAGAAGATAGACCAACAGTTGGCGGTTTTAATGATTTGGTAATAAAAACCGAGGAAATGTTAATAAAAGAATTTAACGAAATGGATACTAAAAATTTAGATGATAAAATGATGGTTGAATTTATTAAATTCTACAACATGACTAAAGATATGGACAAAAGAGAAAAAGAAGGTGTAAAAGGCTTAAAACCTTATGTGGAAAAACTAAAAGCACTAAAAGATTTTTCTGATTTTTCAGGAATAATAAATGAATGGAAATTAAAAGGATTTAGTTTACCTTTTAATATTTCAGTAGAATCTGATATGATGGAAGCAACTAAACATGCCCTATATTTAGATATTCCTAGTATAATTTTACCAGATAAAACATACTATGAAGATACTCACCCTAAAAAAGCAGTTTTATTAGAAAAATATAAAGAGATGCTTTTAAAAATATTAGACCTATATGGTATGGAAAGTGAATATGCTAAAAATATAATTAAAGATACTTTTGAATTTGATAAATTAATATACCCAAATACTAAAACTTCTGTTGAACTAGCAGATTATACTAAAATATACAATCCAAAAGATTTAGGGGAAGTTGAAAAATATACTGACAAGATAAGTTTTACTAAAATATTTAATGATTTATTTGGTTTTGAACCTAAAAAAGTAATAGTTACCCAACCAAATTTCTTTGAAAAATATAGTGAAATAATGAAAGATGAAAATTTTGGACTTATGAAATCTTGGTTAATAGTTAAGTTGATTTTAGGAAATACTAGTATTTTAACTGATGAAATGCGTATAGAAGGTGGAGCTTATTCAAGATTTTTAACAGGAGTAGAAAAGGCTAAAAATATAGAAAAGTATTCATACTATTTTGCGACTGGAATATATGATGATGTAATAAGTATATATTATGGAAATAAATATTTTGGAGAAAAAGCCAAAAAAGATGTACATGATATGGTAGTTAGCATGCTAGAAGTATATAAGAATAGGTTAGCAAAAAATGATTGGCTTAATGAAAAGACTTCAAAAAATGCTATTAAAAAATTAAGTACTTTTGAAATTTTAGTAGGTTATCCTGATAAATATGATGAAGTATACAAAGAATTAATAGTAGATGAAAGTAAAACTTTCTTTGAAAATGTGATAAAATTTAGTGAAATATTAAATAAAAATCATTTTGCAGATTTAGCAAAACCCGTTGATAGAACTAAGTGGCATATGCCATCAAATATGGTAAATGCATATTATTCTCCAACAGGAAACTTAATTTGCTTCCCAGCAGCCATACTTCAAGCACCATTTTATAGTTTATCTCAAACTAAAAGTGAAAACTATGGTGGTATAGGAGCAGTTATAGGTCATGAAATATCACATGCATTTGATAATAATGGGGCTAAATTTGATGAAAAAGGAAACCTTAACGATTGGTGGACTAAAGAAGATTTTGAAATATTTGATAATAAAGCAAAAGCAATGATAGACCAATTTGATGGTATACCATTTGGAAATTCAAAAGTTAATGGAGAATTAACAGTTGCAGAAAATATAGCAGATGCTGGAGGGCTTAGTTGTTCATTAGAAGCATTAAAAAATACAGGAGAAGTTAATTTAGAAGAATTCTTTATTAATTTTGCTAAAATATGGTGTATGAAAGCAAAAGAAGAATATACTGATTTACTTCTTAGTGTAGACGTTCATGCTCCAGCTAAATTAAGAGCTAATATACAACCAAGAAATTTAAAAGAATTTTATGAAGCGTTTGATATTAAAGAGGAAGATGAAATGTATCTTTCTCCTGAGAAAAGAGTTAATATTTGGTAAAGGAGATGAAATTTATGAAAGTATTAGAAGCAATAAAAAATAGGCAATCAGTGAGAAAATTTAAAGATGAAGAAGTGTTAGAAAAAGATTTAAAAGAAATTTTTGAGTTAGCTACTAAATCACCTAGTGCATATAACAGTCAATCAACTTCAATAGTGTATACAAAAGATAAAGAAAAAATTTCTAAGATTGCTAAACTTTGTGGTGGACAACCACAGGTTGAAAATGCTAAAGTATTTATACTAATAATAACAGACTTATACAGAGCCAATACAACATTAAATAAAAAAGGTGTTGAAATGGTAGATAGTAGTTTATTATTAAATAAATTTGCAGTTGATGCAGGAATAATGACATATTTATTAAATATAGCAGCAACTGCAAAAGGTTATGGTTGTACTATTATAGGTGGAGTTAATAATGACCCTGAGAATTTAGCTAAATTATTTGATTTACCAGAACATACTAAAATAGCAATAGGTTTAACTTTGGGTGTGCCTGAAAACAGCAATATGCTAGAACTTAATACAAAACCAAAATTACCAAGTGAAGTATTAGTTATGGAAGATAAATATAATAAGGGAATACAAGAAAATGCTTTGTTTGATTATGAAAAGGAGTTAGACAATTGGTTCAAAAAAATAAATGTAAACCAACCAATGTTTACTGATGTTTTAGCTAATATTTTTGCCAAGAAAGAAGGTAAATAGTATGAATGAAAGATATGAATTAAACAAGAATTTAGCACAAATGTTAAAAGGTGGAGTAATAATGGACGTATCTACTCCTGAGCAAGCAAGAATAGCCGAAAAGGCAGGTGCATGTGCTGTTATGGCATTAGAAAGAATACCAGCTGATATTAGAGCTGCTGGTGGAGTATCTCGTATGAGTGATCCTGCTATGATAAAAAGTATACAAGAAGTAGTAAGTATACCTGTAATGGCGAAAGCTAGAATAGGACATTTTGTTGAAGCACAAATATTAGAAGCAATAGAAATAGACTATATTGATGAAAGTGAAGTTTTATCGCCAGCTGATGATAAATTACATATAAATAAAAGAGAATTTAAGGTTCCTTTTGTTTGTGGAGCAAAAGATTTAGGAGAAGCATTAAGAAGAATAAATGAAGGTGCTTCTATGATAAGAACTAAGGGAGAACCTGGTACAGGAGATATAATACAAGCAGTAAGACATATAAGAAAAATGAATGGAGATATTAGAAAAGTACAAGCTATGAGAAAAGATGAATTGTACTTTATGGCAAAAGAACTACAAGTTCCTTATGACTTACTTATGTATGTCCATGAAAATGGTAAATTACCTGTTGTAAACTTTGCAGCAGGGGGAGTAGCAACACCTGCTGATGCAGCACTTATGATGCAATTAGGAGCAGAAGGAGTATTTGTTGGATCAGGAATATTTAAATCAGGAAATCCTGAAAAAAGAGCAAAGGCTATTGTAGAAGCAGTTACAAACTATAATAAACCTGAAATGCTTGCAAAAATATCTGAAAATTTAGGAGAAGCCATGGTTGGTATTAACGAAAGTGAAATACAAATTTTAATGGCTGAGAGAGGGAAATAAAAAAAATGAAAGACACAAAAGAATTAGTAGAATATGTAATACACAAAAGTCAGATAAAAGCAGAAAAAAAACTACTAAATACAGCGATACTTAGTTTTATGGCAGGAGCTTTTATTGCATTAGGGGCAGTTGCTAATATAGTAGTTTCTGCCGATTTATATGCAATTAACACAGGATTAGCTAAATTTGCTGGAGCAGCAGTATTTCCTGTTGGATTAATTAGTATAATTTTATTAGGATATGAATTATTTACTAGTAATACTATGGTAATTTCAGCGGCAGTAGATAAAAAAATAACTTATATGGCATATTTTAAAAATATATTATTTGTATTATTTTTCAATTTTATAGGTTGTTTATTTATTGCATATATAACATTTAGAACACACACATTAAGCGAAACAGGAAAACAACTTTTATTTTCTATGGCTGAACATAAAGTTCATGCAAGTGCTTATGAAATATTTTTAAAAGGAATACTTTGTAATGTATTAGTATGTGGTTCTGCCTTAATAGCCTATGCTTCTAAGGAAGGAATAGCCAAAATATTTGGTATATGGTTTCCTATAATGCTATTTATAGTATTAGGTTATGACCATATAGTTGCAAATATGCTATACTTACCTACCGCATATATGTTAAAATCAGGAGTAACAATATCACAAATAGCGTATAATTTCTTATTTTCAGGAATAGGAAATTTTGTTGGTGGAGTATTTTTTATGATACTACCACTATATATCACAGTAAAATATAATGGAGAATTAAATGCAAAAAATTAAAAATATCGCAATAATAGCACATGTTGATCATGGTAAAACTACCTTGGTTGATGCTTTATTAAAACAATCAGGAACTTTTTCAAAGCATGAACAAGTAAATGAAAGAGTAATGGATAGTAATGATCTTGAAAAAGAAAGAGGAATTACTATATTTTCAAAAAATGCCTCAATAAATTATGAGGATTATAAAATAAATATTATAGATACACCAGGACATGCTGATTTTGGTGGAGAAGTACAAAGAATATTAAAAATGGTTGATAGTGTATTACTATTAGTAGATGCTTTTGAAGGAGTAATGCCACAGACTAAATATGTTTTAAAACAAGCATTAGAACATGGTTTGTCACCGATAGTAGTTATTAATAAGATAGATAGACCTAATTGTATACCAGAAGAAATAGTTAACTTAGTTTTTGACTTATTTTCTGAATTAGGTGCAAATGATATGCAGCAAGATTTTCCAATAATTTATGCTAGTGCAAAATCAGGGTATGCAAAATTAAATTTAGAAGATGATAGTGATAATATGAAACCATTATTTGACTCTATATTAAAAAATGTACCAAATCCTAGTGGAGATATAGAAAAGCCATTACAAATGCAAATAATGAATACTGAATATGACGAATATGTAGGTAAACTTGGAACAAGTAGAATATACAACGGAAGTGTATCAAGAAATCAAGAAGTTATTGTAGTTAAAAGAGATGGTAGTGAAGTAAAGGCTAAAATAGGTAGAATATATACTTATGATGGTTTAAAAAGAATAGAAACAGAAGTAGCTTATGCAGGAGATATAGTAATTATAGCAGGTATAGACCATATAGATATAGGTGAAACTATAACTGATAAAGATATAGTTAAACCATTACCTTTAATAGAAATAGATGAACCAACTTTATCTATGACTTTTATGGTAAATTCATCTCCTTTTGCAGGTAGAGATGGTAAGTATATTACTTCAAGAAACTTACTTGAAAGATTAACAAAAGAAGTTAATCATAATGTAAGTATGAAATTAGAAATGACTGATTCGCCAGATTCATTTATAGTTAAAGGTAGAGGAGAATTACAACTTTCTATCTTACTTGAAAATATGAGAAGAGAAGGTTACGAAGTTGCGGTTTCAAGACCAGAAGTAATTTTTAAAACTATAAACGGTGTTAAATCAGAACCGATAGAATTTGTAAGTATAGACGTTGCTGATGAATATGTTGGTGTAGTTATAGAAAAATTAGGAATTAGAAAAGGTGAATTAATATCTATGGAAAAAGGTAGTGATGGCTACACTAGACTAGAATTTAAAGCACCTTCAAGAGGATTATTAGGATTTACCAATGAGTTTTTAACTGAAACTAGGGGAACAGGTATACTTAATCATACTTTCTTAGAATATGACAAATATAAGGGAGATATAGTTACAGGTAAAAAAGGAGCATTAATAGCTATGGAATCTGGAACATGTTTTGCTTATTCATTAAATAACTTACAGCCTCGTGGAATACTATTTGTAGAACCAGGAGATGAAGTATATGCAGGAATGATAGTTGGAGAACATTCAAAAGAAAATGATTTAGTAGTAAATACTTGTAAGGGTAAAAAACTAACTAATATGCGTGCTTCTGGGTCTGATGATAATGTAAAATTAGCACCTGCTAAGAAGTTCACATTAGAATTAGCGCTAGAATATATTTCTGATGATGAGTTAGTTGAAATAACACCAAAATACCTAAGATTAAGAAAGAAAATTTTATCAGAAACAGAAAGAAAGAGATATAGAAATCAATTTTCAAGAGAAGATAAATAATATATTTAGGAATTAATGTTTAAAGAAAAACAAGTAAAAAATGATTATAATATATGCTTATAATTAAAAATATATGATAAAATAAAATTTTTAAATCTATAAGGGTGTTTATTTCATAAAAAAATTAGGAGTAAAATATGAAAAAAATATTAATGGCATTAGTTTTAATGAGTGGAATATTCGCTTTTAGCATAAGTATTTATGATGGAGGGGCAACAAAATATACTAATGTAGATATAGAGGAATTATTAGATATATTAGAAAATCATTCAGATAAGATAGATAAAAAAAGAAAAGGAAATGACTTATATATATTAACTAAGGATGAAAAAGAAGAGTTAGATAATATATTGCTAGAAACAAATGAAAAAATAATAAAATTAGTCGAAGAAGATTTGGAAGAACATGAAATAGATGAGATAAAAAAAGAATTAAATTTATTTAGAATAAAATTAAAAAAAGCCAAAACAATAAAAGATTATGAAGAAATAGAATATATAATAGAAAACAATTTAGATAAACTAAATTAAAAAAATGGAAATGATTTATATATATTAACTAAGGAAAAAAATAAGAATTAGACAATATATTGACAGAAGCAAAAGATAATAATAAAGGAGTATTGAATGAAAAAAACATTAATAGCTATACTTTGCGGTATATCAACATTAACAATAGCTCATACTCATCATAGTATGCATAATCATAAAAAAGCACACACAAACAAAAAAATTGAAGTTAAGATGGAATTATTAGATCCTATTAAAGGGAATAAATACATAGGTAAAGTTATTGTTACAGAATCACCATATGGTTTAGTATTTACACCAGAATTAAAAGGATTAACACCTGGTTTACATGGTTTCCATATTCATGAAAATCCAAGTTGTGAACCAAAAGAAAAAGATGGTAAATTGGTTGCAGGTTTAGGAGCTGGAGGGCATTGGGATCCTAAAAAAACAGGAATGCATGGTCATCCTTGGTCTGATAAAGCACATTTAGGTGATTTACCAGCATTAGCTACTCACCCAGATGGTACAGCAAATAATCCAGTATTAGCACCACGTTTAAAACATTTATCTGAGATAAGAGGACATTCATTAATGATTCATCAAGGTGGAGATAACCATTCAGATCATCCTTCCCCATTAGGTGGCGGTGGTCCTCGTATGGCATGTGGTGTTATTAAATAATTACAATTTAACGAAATACTATTTGTAAAACCAAAAAACAATGTTTAGGGAATTTACAATAGGATTAATATTTAGAATAATCTTAGATTATGAAATAAATTTTAAAATTAATTTTCAAGAAAAATATAAAAACTTTATTATTAGTCCTATAAAGGCTAGTAATAAAGTTTTTTTTTTCGTAATATTAAATATTTTTTTTATTATTATGTAAATCGCTAAAAGTTAATGTTTATAAGGAAATTTATAAGTTTACCCGTAATTAACAGTGTAGTTTTAAGAAAAAAACAAAAAAAAGCTTGACTTACGGGGGGGGGGGGGGTAAAATAGTAAAAAAGGATGCAATTTAAAAGGGGAGAATAAAAAATAAAAAAAAAAAAAAAAGTGTTAACATATTTTTTTATTTTTGAATTTTTT
>NZ_LOQI01000048.1 GCF_001517915.1 Oceanivirga salmonicida
TATATATGCTTCTTCACTTGAATTTCCTCTTACAACAGCAACTAATCCTTTTTCTTTTAAAAAATTTAATGTTTCATATTTTTTCATAATCATACCCCCGAATATGCACTAAATCCACAATCAATAGGTATAATTATACCTGTTATTGCTGAAGATTTTTCATAATCTGCTAAAAATTCTATTGCCCCATTTATTTCATTTGTATTTACAAATCTGCCCATTGGAGTAGATTTTAATATTTTTTTACTTCTACTTGTAAAAGTACCATCATCATTAAATAATAATTTTTCATTTTGATGTGTTCTCAAAAATCCAGGAGCAATAGCATTACATCTTATATCTACGTGTGAAAAATGAACAGCTACCCATTTTGTAAAATTACTTACTGCTGCTTTAGCACTTGAATATGCAGGTATTTTTGTAAGTGGATTATATGCACTCATGCTTGTAATATTTATAATATTACATTCTTTTTTTCCTATCATATCTTTTGTAAATATTTGAGTAGGTAAAATAGTTCCCATAATATTTAAATTAAATACAAATTCTATACCATTTTTTTCTAAATCAAAAAATGTTTTCATTTCTTCAAGCATATCACTTTCATAATATTCATTATTTGTTGTTGCTTTTGGTGAATTTCCACCTGCTCCATTTATCAAAATATCACATTTTCCTAAATCTCTCAAAATTTTATCATGAGAATTTTTTATACTTTCTATATCTAAAACATTACATTCATATGCTTTGGCAATATTATTCTCATTTATTATTTCATCAGCATATTTTTGTGCTTCTGTTAAATTAATATCTAACAATGCGATTTTTGCCCCTTTTCTAGCCAAATTTTTAGCGATTTCCGAACAAATTACTCCACCTGCTCCTGTTATAACTACTACCTTATCCTTTAACATAATTAACCTCAAACTTTCTTCCCATAAACTTTATCACACATTTCCCAAAGTCCGTTTATATATGTTACACCCAAAGCTCTATCATATAATCCATAGCCAGGTTTTCCAATTTCTCCCCATATCATTCTTCCATGATCAGGTCTAAAATATCCATTATAACCAAAGCTATGATATACTTTTACTATTTCCGCAAAATCTAAACTTCCTTCTTTTGATATATGACCAGACTCTTCAAAACTTCCATCTTCCAATATTTTTATATTTCTCAAATGAGCAAAATGTATTCTACCTTCTGGTCCAAATTCTTTTACCATATCTATATAATCATTTTTCGGATCACAACCTAATGAACCTGCACACATAGTTAAACCATGATGTGTATCATTATATATATCTAAAAATCTTCTTAAATTTTCTTTACAAGTTATTATTCTTGGTATCCCAAATATAGAATACGGTGGATCATCTGGATGTATTGCCATATTTATCTCACATTCTATAGCAACAGGAATTATTTCTTTTAAAAAATATTCTAAATTTTTCCATAATCCTTCTTCTCCCAATGCTTTATATTCGTTTATTAATTCAGTCATTTCTTTTATATTATACGAAGAATCCCAACCTGGTAAAGCTAACTTTGTTGGATCTAATTTATCAATTTGGCTTTTATAATATACTAAACATGTTGAACCATCTTCTCTTTCATGATTTAATTCACTTCTAGTCCAATCAAATACTGGCATAAAATTGTAGCAAATAACCTTAACTCCAACTTTAGCACATCTTCTTATATTTTCTTTATAATTTTCTATATACCTTTTATAATCTCTTTTACCTAATTTAATGTCTTCATGAACTGGTATACTTTCAATAACATGAAAATTTAAACCTACTTTTTCTACTTGTTTTTTTAAATTTAATATATCTTCCATTGGCCACACTTCTCCTACTGGAACACTATAAATTGCTGTTACAACTGTATCAACATTAGGTATATGCCTTATATATTCCACAGGTATATTATCTTCTGGACCATACCATCTAAAGCCTATTTTCATATATCTTTCTCCTTCTTAAAATATTTTTTAGCGTTTTCATAACTTATAGCTTTTAACATTCTAGTTAAAAGTTCAATATCATTCGGAATTTCTCCCAATTCAACTAATTCTCCAATATATTGACATAATATTCTTCTAAAATATTCATGTCTCGTATATGAAACAAAACTTCTAGAATCTGTTAACATTCCTACAAAATTATATAACAAACCTTGATCTGCTAACACTTTTATTTGTCTTAGCATACCTTCTTTTGTATCATTAAACCACCAAGCTGCACCAAATTGCATTTTACCAAAATTTACTTGGAAATTGGCAATTGTACACGCCACTATATTATTAACAGATGGTTCCAAATTATATATTATCATTTTAGGTAGGCCATTATTTGAAATTTCATTTAATAAATTATTTAATTTATAAGCTAATTCATTAACATCACACATAGAATCAAAACCACTATCTGCTCCTAATTTTTCAAACATTTCTATATTGTTATTTCTTATTGCTCCAAAATGAATCTGCATAGTCCAATTATATTTTTTATATTCTTTTGCTAAATCAATTAATAATCTAGTTAAATATTTCTCAGATTCTTCTTTTGATATTTTTTCTTTTTTCAATGCTCTATTAAAAATTTTTTCTACTTCTTCAAAATTTGTTTTTATATATGGTATTCCTGAAAGCCCATGATCACTAATGAAACAATTGTTTTCATCAAAAAATTTTATTCTTAAACTTAATGCATTTAGTAAATCGGCGTAACTTTCAATTTTAAATTCCACAACTTTTTCTAAATTATTAATAAAATCATAAAATGCTTTCGTTCCTATATTATATACTAAATCTGGCCTAAATCCTGGTACTATTTTAGTCTTAAAATTACTATCTTTTTTTATCTCCACATGATATTTTAAATCATCAACTGGATTATCTGTTGTACAAATAACATCAACATTAGACATTTCTATCAATTTCTTTGGACTATATTTTCTTTCTCTAATAATTTTATTAGTTTCTTCCCATATTCTCTTAGCATTTTTTTCACACAATATTTCTGTTATATCAAAATATTTTTTTAATTCCATTGCTGTCCAATGATATAATGGGCTTATTAAACATTTATCTAGTGTTTTTGCCCAGTTCAAAAATTTTTCATAATTTGTTTTATTACCTGTAATATAATCTTCTAGTATACCATTAGCTCTCATTGCTCTCCATTTATAGTGATCAAATTTTAACCAAATTTCAAATATATTTTCAAATGGTTTATCTTCCGCTATTTCTTTTGGACTCAAATGACAATGATAATCAAATATAGGCATATCTTTTATATTTTTATACAATTGTTTTGATATCTCATTATGAAGCATAAAATTGCCATCAATAAACATTATTTATCCTCCCCCATTTTTATAATTTACAACAATATTTTATTTTTTTATTTTAAGTCTAATTATAATAACCCTGCTATTTTAGGTAAAAATAATGATAATGTGGGTATATATGTTACAAATAATAAGCCTATTAATATTAATACATAATAAAATACCATATATTTCATAACTTTTTCTAATGTAGTGTTCCCTACCTTAACTCCTACAAATAATGTATTTCCAACTGGAGGTGTTATATTTCCTATACATAAATTATATACTAAAATTATTCCGAAATGCACTGGATGCACACCTAATTCTCTAACAACAGGTAAAAATAATGGAGTAAATATAACTATGGCTGGTGTAACATCCATAAAAGTTCCTGCTATCAATAAAATTATATTTATCATTAATAGTAAAATTATTTTATTTTGAGTTAATCCCAATAAAACCATTGCTATACTTTGCGGAATTTGAGTAAATGCCATAACCCAACCTAATATATTAGAAACTCCTATTAAAAATACTATCATACCACTTAATTTAGCACTTTCTATTACTATCTCTACAAATTTTTTTACTGTTATATTTTTGTATAAAATTCCTAAAATCAAAGCATATACTACTGCTATCGCAGAGCCTTCTGTAGCCGTAAATATTCCTTTTACTATTCCACCTATAACTATCACAATAAGTGATAGTGCTGGTATTGCATCTAATATTGCCAAAATTACATTTTTAATGCCATAATTAAAATCAGTAGATTTATATTTCGCTCTCTTTGCAAATACTATCGCTCCCAAGAAACACCCTAAAACCCATATTAAACCAGGTATATATCCAGCTATAAATAATGCTGCTATAGAGGTCCCACCTGAAACCAATGAATAAGTTATTAATGCATTAGAAGGCGGAATTAAAAGACCTGAAGGTGCTGATGCTATATTAGTTGCAGCTGATAAAGCCTTATCATAGCCTTGTTTTTCTTGTTCATTTTTAACCATACCACCTACTGCCGCTGCTGCTGCAGATGCAGATCCAGAAATAGCTCCAAATAATCCATTAGCTCCTGCATTAGCTATTAATAAAGAGCCTGGTAATTTACCTAATATAGCTAATACTAAATTAATAAGTTTTTTTGCTATTCCTCCTTGATTCATCAAATTTCCTGCAAGTATAAAAAATGGTATTGCTGTAAGAGTAAAATTACTCATCCCTACAAATATTCTTTGAGCTCCAGTTAATGCAATAATATTAAAATCTATCATTTGCAACATTACAATTAAAGAAGAAAATGCTATAGCATATGATATTGGTATTCCTATGAACAATAAAATCAATAACACAAATATTAATATCAATAATGATTGTAATGCCATCCTAAACCTCTCTTTCTTTATAAATATCTATAATATTTAATATACAATAAAATACATTTAACATACCACATATAGGAACAACTATGTAAAATACCCCTAACGGATAATTAAGTGAAGATGTTATTTGAGAAAAAGCAAGTTTTGTTATTGAAAAACCTCCAATAATTAGTATTAATACTGATACTAAAATTATTACTAATTCAGATATGATATAGAAAAAAACTTTTTTATTTTTAGATAATTTATCAATCATTATTGGTATATTCATGTGTTTTCTTTCACCAACTACTAATGATGCCCCCAATAAAGTCATCCAAGCAAACAAAAATGAAACTAATTCTTCTGTCCAAGATGATGGATTTTTTATAAAATACCTAGTTATTACTTGCCAAGAAACTAGTAAAATCATGCAAAAAAAAGTAATAAATGATAAAGTTTTTAAAACACCATTTATATATTTTCTTAATTTTTTCATCTAATTCCCTTCTTTCTTTTGATATTTATCATTTTTTTCTTGAATTTTATTATAAATTTCTTCTAATTCAGGATTTTCCATCAAGACTTTTTTATGTAATGGTAATACCGCTTTTTTAAATAAACTTATATCGGGATAACTAAATACTACACCCTGTTTTGTTTCTGCAATTTTTTTAGCCTTTTCAACGGCTGCTTTCCATTCTTTTCTTTCTATTTCATTTATTATTTTAAATCCCTTTTTAAATATTTGATACTCTTCAATACTTAAATTTTCTAAAAATTTAGTATTTCCTAAAACTAAATCCGGTATAATTTGATGCATATCGTATGAATAATATTTTGCTACATCTCCGTGTCCATTATTTGTTAATGCTAACTCGTTATTTTCAGCGCCATCTAATATATTAGATTGAAGTGCTGTATATACTTCTCCAAATCCCATAGGAGTTGCTGCTCCACCTAAAAGTTTCATCATTTCAATATTTGTCGGTGATTTTTGCACTCTTATTTTTAATCCTTTTAAATCTTCAGGAGTATTAATTGGATTGGCAATAGTATAAAAACTTCTTACTCCTGCATCTAACCATGTTACTACTTGGAATCCATTTTTCTTAGTTGAATTATAAATACTTTCAGTTATTTTTTCATCATTCATTACATCAGCAAAAGATCTTTCATTAATAAATAAATAGGGCAAATTAAATATTTTATATGCTGGTTGAAAAGTCTCCATTATAGCATTACTTGCTACAACAAAATCAATTGCTCCTGTCTGTGTTAATTGAACCATGTCATTTTGTGATCCTAAAAGTTCATTAGGAAATATTTGTACTTCATATTTTTCACCTAATTCTTTTTCAATATATTTTTTGAAAGCTAACATTCCTATATGAGTAGGATGCGTTTCAGATTGATTATGACCTATTCTAATAATTCTTTTTTCTGAAATTTTCCCACAAGAAAATATACAGAACAATAACATTATTAATACAATTAAATAGTTCTTTTTAATAATAATCCTCCTCCTTTTTTTTGTTTACCGGTACACATAATTATTTCTAACTATATACCTATTTTTATATTTTAGTAAAATTTCAAAATTTCTTACTCAGAAAAATATATCTCGTTTAACATATTATTTTTAATTGATTAATATCTCATAAATAATCTCCTTTCTTAACATTCCTGTTTTTAAATATATATTTTTCTAATTCTACTCTAGTAGGTAAACCTGCATTATCACTCACATTTGAAACTTGAATTGCTCCAATAGCATTTGCTCTTTCTAACATATCATCTGTGTTTAAAGACTCTAATATAGAAGATATAATTCCTACAGCAAATCCATCTCCAGCCCCTACCGTATCAATAACTTTTGAAACTTTAAATCCTTTTTTAAATATATGGATTCCATTATCAAAACTATGAGAACCCTTTTCACCTTCTTTTATAATAAATCTATTAATTCCCATATCTTTATATTTATTTTCTATTACTTTTATATCATTACTTCCCACTAATATTTTACACTCTTCTATTCCTGGTAAAACTAAATCTACTTTTTTTGAAACTTCATTTATCACTTTTATCATTTCTTCTTTACTATTCCACATTTGTGATCTTAAATTAGGATCAAAAGTAATAAATTTATCTTCTTTTTTTGCTCTATCTATTAAAGTATATATAGCTTGTCTAAAACTTTCTGAAATTGCTAATGGAATTCCTGTAATATGTATTAAATCAAAATTTTTCAAATTAATATCTTTAATATATTCAGTATCTATAGTACTTGCTGCTGAATTTTTCCTAAAGTAATATATATCTGGATCTCCTTTTTTTGTCTTACTTTTTAATTGTATACCCGTTTTATTTTCCTCATCAAATTTTATGTATTTAGTTCCAACTTTTTCTTTTTTTAAAAATTTTAATATATTTTTACCAAATGGATCATTTCCTAGTTTTGTAACATATTCTATATCATACCCAAGTCTTTTTAAACCAATTGCGACATTTAATTCTGCTCCAGATATTCCTCTTTCAAATTTTTCTGCATCCTCTAATAATCCATACTCTTTACATATTAAAAGACACATAGCTTCTCCTAATAATAGTATTTTTTTCATTCGTTTCTCCTATTTGTAGTTGATCCCCTAACTATTAATTTAGCAGGTAATTCAATGTATTCAATTTCTTTATTTTTATTTTCAATTCTATCAAATATTAATTCTGCACATCTTTTTCCACACTCATATGATTTTTGGTTTATGGCAGTTATACCATTTTTATCTGCTATTTCTACCCAACCCCAATCATCAAAACTACATATTCCTATATCATCTCTTTCTATATCATAACCTTTTCTTTTAAGTGCTTTTAATATTTGTAATAGGACTTTTCCATTCATACAAAATATCGCTTTTCTTTTTTCTTTATTAGAATTTAAATATTCTCCCAATTTATCTTCTAATTCATCTTCATAATTTTCTTTATATATATATGTATATTTATCTTCTGAAATATCAAACATATTCTTTAATGATTCAAAATACGCCTTATGTCTTAAATTTCTTATATTATTATTCAAAGCATAACTAAAAAATGCTACTAAATCATAATTATTCTCATGTAAATGTTCCATAGTTTCATAAGTGATGCTATAATTATTTGAAGTAACTGTATCAATTATATTTGATTTATATATACTTCTATCTGCTAAAACTATTGGTATAGATTTTTCATTTTTTAATTTTATAATATAATCATCGTTACTACCAGTTGTATTAATAATTAATCCATCTATATTATATGATATAAGAGTGTCTATAGCTTCAATTTCATCTTCTTCACTTCCATTTATTTCAGTAACTAATAATCTATAACCCTTTTTTTTACAAATTTCACTAATACCCTTAAAAATATATGTTGAAAATTGATTATCCATATCCGCTATTGTTAAACCTATAATTTTACTTTGTTTATTTTTTATACTTCTCGCCATACCATTAGGTATATATTCTAATTCTTCTATAATTTTTTTTATTTTTTCTTTTGTGTCATTAGACATATATTTATATTTACCGTTTAAGTATCTAGAAATCGTTGTTTTAGATACATTGGCTTTTTTGGCAACTTCATTTATAGTTATTTTCATATTTCTACCTCTCAAATTTTATAAACCGGTTTCTAAATTTTACAATAAAATTGTATCTTGATTTTTTAATTTGTCAAGTATTAAAGTTACCTAAAGTTACCTAAAGATTATTTTTGTTTTTAATAATAAAAATATATATAATTATTTATATAAAACTACAATATATTTTTAAATCTAATTAAAAAACTAGCAAAAAGCCTTTTCTTTCTACTAGTCATTATTTTTATATAATTTGAATTTATTTTTTATTCTTTTTACTATCTCTACCATATACATAATATTATTGATTTAAATAATCTAATGCAAATTGAACATGAAGAGCAGTTCCAAATTTTAAACAATTTTCATCTATTTTATATTTTTCACTATGCGGAAAATATACTGCACCTATTTCTTCGTTATAATATCCTAGTAAGGCATAAGCCCCTTTTGCTTTTTCAAAATAATACGGCATATCTTCCGAACCCATTAACTTTTCCATAGGTTGATTTTTGTTTTTTCCAAATACTTTTTCAGCTGATTTTTGTGCAATTTCTGTAATTGTTTCATCATTATACATACTTATTGTACTTTCTTCTATTTCTACATCAACTTTTATTTCATATGCTAATTCAATAGATTTTGCTCTTTTTTGTATAAGTTCATGTACTCTTTTTCTAATTTCCGAATTAAAATAACGCATTGTAATTTCTAACTTAGTATATTTAGCAATAATATTAGCCTTAGTCCCTCCAACAAATTTACCAACAGAAAGAACTAATGGATCCTGTGAATCCACAAATTTTGTTACTATATTTTGTAATTCTGTAACAAATACACAAGCTGGATGTATTGTATCTTTGGCTAAATGAGGAGATGAGCCATGACCTGATACTCCTTCAAAATTTACATATATAGTATCACAACCTGCCATTTTATAACCAGAACTCATATTATAAGATCCTACTGGTATTGGCATTCCATGTAACCCAAAAGCTGCATCTACTCCCTCCATAATTCCGTCTTTAACTACCTTTTTAGCCCCTGTAAATGTTTCTTCGGCTTCTTGAAAAATAAGTCTGACTTCTCCACAAAATAAATGTTTATTTTCAGAAAGTATTTTTGCAGCTGCAAGTAACATTGAAGTATGAGCATCATGCCCACAAGCATGCATTTTCCCTTCATTTTTTGATTTATACTCAACATTAGATTGTTCAATTATGGGTAATGCATCTATATCTGCTCTTAATAAAACTGTTTTTCCTGCTTTATTACCAAAAATAGATGCCGCAACAGAAGATGTTCCTATTTTTTTCGATTCTATTCCAAATTTTTTTAATTCTTGCATAATAAATGCTTGTGTTTCAAATTCATTTGAACTAAGTTCTGGGTTTTGATGTATTTTTCTTCTAGTATTAATAATATAATCTTCTATTTTTTTCACTTCTTTTAAAGTGTCCATAATATCCTCCCTATTCTTTTTTATAATCTATTTTAGCTGATATAATAGCATATAATATAGCAAAAATTGAAACTATTCCTGAATTTCCAACAATCATTGCAGTAGCAATCTTTTGTGGTAATATTTGTGGTGAAAATTTTATAAAAAGTAATGAAATTGAAGCTAAAATAATTAATTTTAGTATATATTTCTTTTTTATTTTTGAGCCCATCATAACAAGCATTGCACCAAGTATTCCTGGAAGTGCAAATTTAAACGAATCAAGAATTTTTTGTGGCATTGTATTCACTATATACTGCCCTGCGATCATCACTACTACTAAAATAAATAAATTAGTAAATATAGATGAAACTAATGCATAAATTCCTGCTATTTCTGCTTTTTCAGAACCTGGATTAAGTTTTAAAGCATCTTGTGTTGCTGTAATTACTGGCATTCTCATATTACCTATATTCCCAGATAAAAAGGACATATATGTTCCTGCCGAACCCAATGTAGAATAATATGATATTGGTTCTACAATCCATACAATTCCTACAAATCCTATTATTGCAACTACTCCTGATATAACTATTTCTATTTTAGGAATATATTTTAAAATAAAAGTTAAATATAAAGGAATTAAAAAATTAAATATTAAAGCAACAAAAATAGTTATTGTTCCCCAAAAATGTATTTTTTTAAAAAATTTTTCAGATATCAAATTCATAATTATATTAATATAATATAGTTATAGACTATATCATATATCTCCTTTCCTTATTTCATTATTAATTATATAATTTAAACTATTAAATATTAATTAAACTTCCAAAAATCATCGCAAATAAAACCGAAAAAGCCATAGCCCATTCTTTTAACCATTTAAATTTATTATTTTTTTTAACTATGTAATTAATTGATAAAATAGTTAAGGCCCCAACAATAAGTGCTACTAAATTTTTAAAAGAATTATTTTTAGTTATATCTTTTTCAACTTCATTATATGAAAGTGAAAAAAAGATTGCAAAGGGTGCAAAACTTGCCATATACATTATATTTAAAGGATTAGATTTTTTCATTTTAGCTTGTATTTTATCTATATATCTTGCACATATAAGTACCATAATAAGCCAACCTGATCCTCCTATGGCCATAACCCAAGTTGCAGCAGAAAGCATTGGTTTAGCAAAATCCTCCGTTCCCAAAGTTCCGCTACTTCCTATTTTTGCTGATACAATTTCAAATGCTGCCGAACCTATAACTCCCACCCTAGAAAATGTAACAGGTCCTCCGATTTGTGTTATTAATGCTACGGCAACTGCAAATACTGCTGCCGCAGGTCCTATTGTCCCTATAACACCTATTTTCAAAGCTTTTTTCATTTCATCATCACTCAAAATATTAGTTTGCCTTGTATATTTTTTTGTAATAACAAAGAAAATAATACTTTGAACAACTACTACTGAAATCAACAATATACTCAATATCCACATAATTGGACTATTTGCTACTTGTAGAGTTTCTTTCATTTTATTACCCCCTCTTTAAACATTATAACGTAAAAGTATACAACACTTTTTTATTTATATGATTTACTTTATATATTATTTTTAATTACTTTATATTATAATTTTATCTTACAATATACTTACTGACAAGTATTAAAGATTATTTTTGTTTTTAATAATAAAAATATATATAATTGTTTATATAAAACTATAATATATTTTTAAATCTAATTAAAAAACTAGCAAAAAGCCTTTTCTTTCTACTAGTTATTATTTTTATACAATTTGAATTTATTTTTTATTCTTTTTACCATCTCTACCATATACATAATATATTACTAAGCCTGATATTAACATCAATGTTACAGAATATACGTATATCATAGCTTTGGCCTCTAAATCTACCTCAGATTGTGTGTTTTGTACTATTGCAACTCCCAAAGGTTGAAATAATGGGTGATATAGAAATACCGAAACATCATAATTTGTTAATAAATTATTAAATATAAGTGCTCCCACAGATAATACAGCAGGCATTAATATTGGTAAAACAACTTTTCTAAATGAATAAAATGCCGTTGCTCCCATTGATTTAGCAGCCTCTTCTAAAGAATCTTCTACTGAGAAAAATGCTGCTCTTATCATTCTAAATGCAAATGGTATTTTTACAACTGTATATCCTAAAACCATTATAGCGGGTGTCCCCAATAATACTATATTAAACAATATCGGTTTAGGAACATCATAAGTTGTTACAAATCCTAATGCTATTAATGTTGCTGGTAATAACCATGGTATAAGTGAAGTGTATTCATAAAATTTTGCTAATGGTGTATTTTTTTTATGTATTATTTTTGATATCACTAATGCAAAAATTACTGCTGCTAATGTTGCTAAAAATGAATATATTAAACTTACAATATATGGAGAAAATGCTGTTTCTCTTGTAAATAATGTTTTATAATGATGTAATGTTAGAGTTGTCAAATCAATTTTCCCTGCTATAATTGACGTTATATCAGAAAAAGAAAAAATTATTACAACTATAATTGGTAATATATATATTATAAATAATATATATGCTAATATATGTACTATAATATTTAAAATTTTATTTTCTATTTTTCTTTTCTTTAAAGGAGATTTTGTTTTAGAAACAGAAATATAATTCCCTTTACGCTCTATTCTATTCATTATCATTATCAAAATAACAGTTGATATTCCTAAAATTATCGATAATAACATTGCAATATCTCTAGAATTTTGTGTTTTAGAAAAAGCAATTATCATTGGATTAATTGTTTGAAAACTTTTTCCACCAACAATAAGTGGTGCTGATACAGCACTTAAACCACTAAGAAATAGCAAAACTGTTAATGCAAATAAAGTTGGTTTTAACATAGGTATTAATATTTTAAAAACTATTTCAGAAGTTTTTGCTCCCATATTTTCAGCAGCTTCTATTATTTGATAATCTATTCCTCTTATTGTATTAGTTAAAAATATTAAATGATTAGATGTCATAGCAAAAGTCATAGTTAATATAACTGCTAAACCACCTTCAAACCAATTAATTGGCATATTTGGAAATATTTTTATTAATAAATTAGTTATTAATCCTGTTTCACCATATATTAATTTATAACCAGAAACTAAAACTATACCT
>NZ_LOQI01000049.1 GCF_001517915.1 Oceanivirga salmonicida
CATACCAGCACCAATACCTATTACTATTGCATCTGATTCTTTAAATAATTGAACTAATTTTTGTGATTGAGATAAATTTGTATCCGTCAAAACTTTCCATTTATTCATTAAAATTCTCCTCTTTAAATATATCAGCATATATTCTTTTATCTTCATCTGTGAATGTATTAAAAATAACTACCAATGGATAATTTTCTTTTTCTAACCAATCATTTACTGTTTTCACGGCAATTATAGCTGCATTTTTTTTATCAAATCCAAATTCACCAGTTGATATACAACAAAAAGCTAAAGTTTTAATATTATTTTCCTTTGCTAATTTAAGACAAGAATAATATGACTGCCTTAATAATTCTTTTTTTATATTTGATATTTTTTTATTTTCGCTTATATTTGGACCAACTGTATGAATAATATATTTTGCAGGCAAATTATACCCCCGTGTTAATTTAGCTTTTCCTATAGGCTCTTTATGCCCTTGTTTTATCATCAATTCATGACATTTTAACTTAAGACTATATCCTGCAAAAGTATGAATTATATTATCTATACACTTATGATTAGGTATATTACAACCAATCATTTCACTGTTAGCAGCATTTACTATAGCATCTACTTTAAGATTTATAATACTTCCATGATAAGTAAATATATATTCATTTTTAGTTTGTTTACAATCTTTAATACTAACTTTATTATTCTTTAAATGATATTTTTTTAAAAATTCATTTTCTAATGATAAATACTCTTTAGATATTGGTCTTACTTCTCTTTTATTAATTAACTCTCTCCATAATATTATTCCATCTTCTAATGTTTCAGGAATATCAATTTTACTATTCTTATCTATTTCCTTAGTTAAGTATAATATCATTTCCTTTAATAAACTAAAAATATTACTCATCTTCTAAAGCTTCAAATTCTTTAAAATCTACATTAGTTAATTTAACAATCCAATTTTCTTCTTTTTTTTCAGAATTCAACAACGTTGGTTTTAAAGTTGCAGATTCATTTTTTTCTACTATCGTCCCTGATAATGGAGATAAAATTGACATAACTGTTTTAGATGCTTCCAAATTTAAGATTACATCATCTACTTTTAATTCTTTCTCATCTGTAAATTCAATAAATCCTATTGTTCCAACATCATCTTGTAATTCTGCAGTCATTCTTATTGTGTACAATTCATTTTCTTTTTCTATTAATAGAAAATTTGAAATTTTTCTCATAATAAATAACCCCTTTCTTTCAAATATATATCTCTGCTAATAATTTTAAAGCTTTACACCTATTTTCTATACCTGGTATTAAAGGTATCACTAAAACTTCATCAGCATTACTAATATTAATAAATTCATCTAATTTTTCTTTTACTTGTTTTTTATCACCAATTATTACTCTCTGACGATTAGAAATTATTATTTCTTTCTCTTTATCAGTTAAAACATATTTTTTAGCTTCTTTTACTGTTGGATAAGTTTTAAATTCATTAAAATTATCTTTACCCAACATCCATATATCAAGGCATTTTGCAAAATCTTCTGCTATTTTTTCTGTTTCTGCTATAACTACAAAGCAGGCTATAATAAAATGGGGTTTTAATAAACTATCTGATTTTTTAAAATTTTTAATATATGTTTCATGTACAATCTTAGACTCTTTGTACATATCTTTTTCCATATAAGGAAATACTCCGAAAATATACCCTAAACCTAATTCTCCTGCTATTTTTGCAGTATTTATACTATTACTTAACAAAAATATGCCTAAATTTGATTCTATTTTTGGGTAAACTTTTATGTTTTCATTTTGTTTTGAATAACTAATTATTTTTTTTAAAACTTTTTCATAATCTAATTTTTGATGTATACTTCTCATTGCTCTATTTAGCACAGTTGTACCTAATGTACTACCTAACCCAAAATTAACTCTATTTGGGTATATAGCTTCAATAGTATTCATTATTTCACTAATTTTATATTCACTATAATGTAGTGGCATAATTCCACCAGAACATATTTTTATATTTTTAGTTTGATTCAATAAATGAATAATTATAATTTCTGGAGCAGTTGTAGAAAATGCTGAAATATTATGGTGTTCTGCTACCCAAAAACTAGAATAACCTAATTTTTCCGCTTCCTTTGCTAATAAAACAGTTTCTTTTAAAGCTATTTGTGAATTCTTTTTATAATCTACAAGACCATAATCTAGCACTCCTAATTTCACAGATCCTCCCCTTTTATATAATTTATAGATAATTTTCTAAAAAGTTCTCTTGTTTCTTTTGGAATTGATTCTCCATAGTCCATTAATGGAACAATATCTTTAAATGACGCTTTTGGAATGGCTAAACTTTCTAAATCTGAAAAAGTAATTTTAAAATTAATATCTTGAGTTCTTCCTTCTTTTATTTTTTGTAAAAACTCAGGATCTACTACCAATGGTGTTGAAAGCCCAACTAAATCAACATAATTTAAAGCTTCTTTGATTTTATCATAAGTATTAATACCACCATTTGCCATAACAGGAATATTTTTAAAATTTTCTTTTATAACTTTATTTATTAACTGACCATAATATTTACCACTTGACCTAACCTTATTTCTAAAAACATCATGTCCCCAGCTAGCAATTGCTAAATAATCTAAATTTATATCTTTTACGACCAATCTTAAAAATTCCATAAATTCATCTATTGAATATCCAATTTGATTTCCACGAGTTTCTTCAGGTGTTGCTCTAAATCCAAAAATAAAATTTTTAGGGGCATTTTCATTAATGACTTTTTGTACAGCTTTTAAAATATCTAAAGCAAATTTAGATCTACTCTTTAAGGTTTTACAACCATATTCATCTAATCTCTCATTTGAAAATTTAGAAAAAAATGTTTGTATTAATAAACGTTGAGCTGATGATATTTCAATACCATCAAATCCTGCTTTTATTGCTCTTATTGTTGCATTTTCATATGCTTTTACTAAATTTTCTATTTGCTTGACTGTTAATTTTTTTACTTCATGATTAATAGGGAAATTTAATTTCATTTCACTAGGCCCATATACAAATCCATGTTTTGCTAGAGTATGACTTGAAAAACGACCAGCATGTGTTAGTTGTAAAATTGCTAACCCATTTTCAGATTTCATTACATTAGCTAATTTTTTTAATCCTTCTATATCTTCATCTTTTGCTGCACTAAATCCAAATTCAAATAATTGTCCATATTCATCTACATATGCTGCACCAGTTATTTGCATTGGAGCAGATTTTGCTCTTCTTTTAGCGTATTTTAAATCCTCTTCTGTTACAAATCCTTTTTTTGTTGACGAATTTGTTACCATTGGGGATAATACAAATCTATTTTCTAAAACTACTCCATTAGGTAATTTCAATGAGTTGAATAAAATGTCTTCATTCATTAATATCACATCCATCTATTTTTTTAATTTTAAACCCTATTTCACTTAAAACATTAGTTATTCTATCTAACAAATTAATTATCGTAAAATTAAAACCTAATAAATTAGAAAGTGTATCCATACAATCTATATCTATACTTGGGTACATATCATTTTTTTCATGAGCTAATCCTTTTTTATAGAAGTTATAAATTATTTCTCCTCTTTGTTTCTGGTTCCCATAAACACTTATATATATTGAAACTACTATTCCTTTTTTTACTCTTTTTTGTGCAATTCCTGCAAATTTTTTACCATCAATACTGAGATCATAATTTCCAGGGCAGTAAGATTTCTTTATTTCACCAACGAAAATTTTTTTATTAAAATCAGATAAACTTAAGTTTATTAAATCCACAATTATTAAATATGCATTTGTTATAGATATTTTTTCATCAAATATATCTGGTATAAATAGAGAAAAATTTAAAATACCTTCATCGGCTACTACAGCTAATCCCCCTATATTCCTAACAACAGGTTCATAATCATATTTTCTTATTTCACTCTTGGCTTCTTCAAAATATGGTAAATTTTTATCTATCATGCCTAAAATAACTGTTTTTTGCATTGGCCAAATATATAATAAAAGATAATTTTCTTTATGACTTATATCTAATAAAAATTGTTTTGTTAATTCAAAAGGTATATAACTTTCTTCATTATTTACAATTTCTCTTTCATAAACATATAAAGGTAATTTTGTTAAATCTTTTAATTCAATCATTTTACCCCCTAATATTAATTTTTTATACTTAAATTTTATCACTTTTAAATTTATTTAGCAAATAATAAAACTATATTAAGATTATTTTTAATATAAATAATTTACTATTTGAAATACTTTTATTTTTTTTCTAGATGATTCAATTATTTTCTTTAATTCTTTACCCCCTGCAACTACACAAATATTAAATTTTGTATAACGAATACTGTCTTTTAAAAATTTATATTGTAATTTAGCAATTTCTCTATAATTCCAACAATAAGTAGTATTATTTTATCTGGATTTTGAATACCGTATTCTTTCACAATCATTTTAATTTAACCTATCATAACTCATATATTGTAAAAAAAAAAAACAAAATCTAAAATCTTTTAATTTTAAAGATTTAGACTTTGTTTTATCTATTTTTTATTAAAATGTATATCCCACATTAAGACCTATACTAAATGTTCTTACAGGATCTGGTTTTAAGAAGTAAATTAATGCTTTTCCTTCTAAATCAAATGAAACATGTTTATAATCAACACCAAGTACTCCTCCTACCGGTATTATACCATCATGTTCAAAAAGTTTATTATTTCCAATTTTACCAAATCTTATTTTTGGTCCAATTCCTGCTTTTCCACCAAGTCTTAGTCTAGTTTCTGATGCAACTTCATAACCAAGTTGTGCTGTAACATACGGAAAAATATCTACATTAAACACATAATTTTTATGTACATTATCAATAGTAGGGAAATTCATACTTAAATCTAAACCTCCTCCAAGTAATATAGAAAATTTATTTTTACTATATACTGGCACAAGATGATTAGCATTCAAATTTACATAACCTTTACCACTATTTATGAGCCCTGTATATCCTAATCCAGCACCTATTGTTGTTTTTCCTTTAGCCATTGAAAATGTTGATATTATAATAGTTAACATTAATAATATTTTTTTCATGTCTACCTCCTATTTTTTTTATTATATCCTTTATCGAATAAAATATCAACTTTTCACACTATTTACTATTCTATAACTACTGCTGTTCCTGAACAAGTTACCATCATCATATTGTTAGATACTCCTAACATTTCATAATCCATCTTAACACCAATTATTGCATTAGCACCAACTGCTTTAGCTCTTTCTTCTAATTCTTGTAATGCTTGACTTCTTGCAGTTAAAAGTTCATCCTCATAACCTTTAGAACGTCCACCAAAAAAATCTCTTAATCCTGCTCCAATATCCTTGATAAAGTTTACTCCTGTTATTACTTCACCAAAAATTATACCATGATATTTTACTATTTTATGTCCTTCAATATTATTAGTAGTTGTAATTATCATAACTATGCCTATTTTTGTATATTTAATTATCAGTTTTAAAACTTCATTAGAAGTTTTTGCATTTTGTATTTCAAACACCTACAACATTTAAATTTTCTATATACTTCTTATATTCACTTAATATGTTTTTTATCTTTATTAAAATATATTTAAATAAGCTCCTATTATTCCAAATGCTATTGTAAAAAATAATATTGTTGATGCTTTATAATTATTTTTTAATAATTTCACCATAAATAATGTATATAATAGTGGTAATAATAATGGAAATATTTGATCTATATAAGATTGTATTTCAAATGTTTTATCACCTAAACTTATACTAAATATAGTTGATAATTTAACCATTAATGATGTCATTCCACCAATAACCATAAGTCCAACAATATTGGCTGATTTTGAAATTTTTGATAATACATTATTTCCTTTGGCATTAGTAACAATGTTTTGTCCAAACTTATAACCTATAAATGTCCCAAAATATCTAATTAATATATGTGGAATATTAAATATTAATAAAAATAATATTGGGCCAAGTATTGTACCTTGCGCTGCCAATGATAAACCTATTCCTGTTGCTATAATTCTAAGAGTTCCCCAAAAAAATGAGTCTCCTATACCTGCAAAAGGTCCCATTAATCCTATTTTAACACTATTAATTGAAGATTTATCAAATTCTTTATTTTCACTTGCCTCTTTTTCAAGAGCAGCAGTAACTCCAAATATTAATGTTGCTATTTGTGGAGTTGTATTAAATATTTCTAGGTGTCTTTTATATGCTTCTTTTCGTTCTTTTTCTGTTTTATAAAATCTATTTATTGCAGGCATAATACCTAAAAGATACCCTAGTCCCTGTTGTCCTTCATAATTATATGATGCTTCTAGTAAAAATGAATTTAAAAATATTTTATTTAACATTTTTTTATCTTCAACGGATAAATTTTTATTATTAATTATCAAATAAATCATCTCCCTTACTTTGTACTTTTGATTCTTCTGATATTATAATTTCTCTATCAAACACAGTTATATATGAAAGTATTAATCCAAATAATGTGATTCCTAAAATAGGTATGTTTAAATAAGCAACCAAAGCAAATCCTAATAAGAAATACATAACATTTCCTTTTCTTAACATTGGTTGTAATAATAATGCAAATCCAACTGCTGGAATAATTTTAGCAGCTACCCCTAATCCTCTTAAAAGTGGTTGAGGAATGACTTTTATAAATTCTGCTACTACTTCACTTCCAAATAATATTGCAAAAAAAGCGACAAAAAAATACATTAAACATTGAATAATTAAACCATATAAATTCAATAAATATAATCCTTTAATATTCCCAGATTCTGCCATTTTCTTAGCCTTGCTCATAAAAGAACTTCTATAAATAAATATTACTATTTTAATACTTTGCGCTAATATGGCTATTGGTAATGCCAATGCTAATGCTATTTCAGCTCCTTTCCCACTTAATATAGCAAATGCCGTTCCTAATCCTGCGCCTACTAAAACATCTGGCGGAACCGATGCTCCTATTTGTATTGCACCTATAAATACTAATTCTAACGTTACTCCCATCAAAATACCTGATTGTACATCATTAAGAATAATTCCTACTAAACTAGATACAATTATTGGACGAATAATCATAGGTGTTCCTAACATTTTTTCTAAAAACCATAAAATTGCTAATAATAATCCTATACTGATCGCTACTTGCATAAAACCTCCTTAGTCTATAAAATATTTCCAAAACTTATATATTAAATATTATTTAAAAATATTTTTTATCATCATTAGGAACTAATTGAAACTCTATTTTTACATTTTTACCTTTTAAAATTCCTAATATTTTTTCTTCTTCCATGGTAATATATGTGCCCTTACTTATTAATTTACTTTCATCTTTATTACATAGGCCCCCTATATTTAAAATGGGATTTTCATCTATATTTTCATATAATTTTATTGAATCTTTTATATTTTCTAATATCACAAATACATTCATTGTTTTTAATTTTTCATTTTTCAATAATTCTATAGCATCATCTAAACTCCTGATTGCCAGTTTAACATTTTCAGGACAACACATTTTTATAGCTGCTTTCCTAAATTCATCCAAACTAACTTTATCATTTGCGATAATTATTGCATCATAATTAAGTTTAGATCTCCAACTATAAGCTACTTGACCATGTAATAATCTGTCATCTATTCTTACTAATTGTATCATTCATTTACCTCCTTTAAAAATCAAAATCATCCACATACTTTTTTACTTCCTCTATTTTTTTTATTTCTTTTTTTGAATTAGTTATTAGTTCTTCAAAATCAATCTCTTCATCTGAACAAAATTCCAATAACAATGGCAAATTAACTCCTGTAATTAATATAATATTTTCAGTTTTTTTAGATAGAATATATTGATTTACACTTCCACCTTCTATATCTGTAAATACCACACTTTTTTCATTTTTTCTTAACTTTGATAACCATTTTTCAAATTCTTCTTCTATTTTAATTCCATCTATATATGCAGTTATTATCTCTATGTCATTTATAGGTCCTAAAATTAATTCCAAAGAAGATTTAAGGCCCTCAGACATTTTCCCATGTGTTGCTATTAATTTTTTCATAATTCCTCCTAAACTTGCTTATCAAAGTATTTATTTAATGTTTTATATATAGGTAAATCTAAATCTCTATTTTTTAATTTGGCTGAATAATATGCAAACACTTGAAATACTATACAATATTCTAATTCTAAAAATAAACTAGTTTTTGTTTTTAATTCGTTAATTCCATATATACTTTCAGGCGAAATTTCATTATATATAAAATCATATATACTATTATATTTTTCTAAATTATCACCATTTTTATACATCAAAATCACTAACATATCATCCTTAAAAGCATTTTGTGGTCCGTGTATTAATTCTTCTAATTCAAAAGCATTAGTATATATAGGCAGCATTTCATTAAATTTTATACTTACTTCTTGTGCTAATTCTTTAAATGTATTTTCTCCTGCTACTATAAGCATATTTTTATTTTTTATTTTATTAAAAAAATAATCTTTAATTTTTATAGAATAATTTATAAGATCTGGAATTGATTGTTCTAACTTAGATAACTCTGATTTTATAAATTTTAAATTAATAATTTTATAATATATTGATAAAATTATAAATAAACTAATACAAGAACATGTAAATCCAACTGTTCTATATATATATTTTTCATCACCACAACCAATTTCAAAATGAATATCAGAATTCTTAGCTATTGGTGTATTTTCGTTATAAGTTAATGATACAATAAAATTTTCTTTATTCTCTAATATATAATTATTAATACTTTTAGTTCTCCCGCTTTGCGAAACAAATAAAATTATATAATTTTTTTTATTTATTCTAGTATATATAAAGTCATTAACATTATATGTTAAAACCTTATCTTCAAGCGATAATTTTTTAACAATTAAATTTATTGCATTTAATGAACTTCCAGAACCCACTAAAATAATTTTTTTATTTTCAGGTAATTCTTTTATTTTTATAATTAAATTATCTATATTACTAACTATATATTTTACTCTACTTTCTGTATCTTTTATACAATCTAGCAATTCCATATTTAATAGCCTTTCTTTTTTATTTAATATCTCATAACATAATTTTTTTTATTATATTAAAATTTATAATGAATAAGATCTTTATAAATATCATATAATTTTTTATTTTGAATATCTCCATCATCTATATTGGCACTATAAAAAATTGGTGGGTTATTATTTCCTTCTTCTACAATTTTTTGTGATACTCTATATACTATTTCATTCATTATAGAAGCTCCTATTACAGTTGATGTTGGTGAAACTTTTTGTTCTATCCTTTCAATTTTTAAGCAAGCATCTCCTAATTCACCATGATTATCAATAACCATATCAACTATTTGATATAATTTTTTACCATCACTATCTCTTGATTGAACTTTTTTAGAATATTTTAAATTAGTTATTCCTATTGTAAATAAACCTTTATCTTTTGCATATTTTGCTAGTTCAATAGTTACATTATTTCTTCCAGAAACTGAATGCAAAATCAAAATATCTCCTTTTTTAAAATTGTATCTTTCACCTATTAAAATTCCATAACCCTTTAATCTTTCCATTTTAGAAGTATGCGTTATAGGATTTACATTCAGTGAAATTTCTTCACTAAATATAGGGTTTATAAGCATTAAACCTCCTGCTCTATAAAACATTTCTTGTGTCAAAATACCAGCATGACTTGCTCCAAAAATATATATTGATTTTTTTAATTTTATTGCTTTTATTATCTCATTAACAACTTTTTCTATATTATATTTTTCATATTTTTCTACTTCATTTAATATTTTTTTTATTTTTTCAAAATATTCAAACATTTATATCACCATTTTTAAAAGTTGTGCTATATATTTTGCAATTACTCCAAAAACGGAGAAATCATTACCACCAAAGATTAACATCCAATTTTGTATAGTGTTAGAATAAACATATATTGAAATAGCTAAAAATAAAACCATTATAATCGCAACAACAGAAGTTCCTATTATACAACCACGAATTCCACCTTGCCCTTCCGCAATAACTGCTGCACAGCCACACTCAAAAAATGAAGTAATAACTAATGGTAATAATAAAAATTTAAATATACCACTAATATTAACTATTATAATCATTATTGTTGATAATATCATAGCTACTATAAATCCTATCAATACTGCATTAGGTTTATAATTAAATAATATTGGACAATCAAAAGCTGGTAATGCATTTGGAACAATTTTTTCAGATATACCTTTAAATGCTGGTATTATTTGATTAATTAACATACGAACACCATACAATAATACTATTAATCCCGCACCAAATGTTATTCCAGATTTTAATGAAGTCATAAATAAATTTTCATTTTCATTAATTAATATTGGTATTAGTCCCCCAATTATCAACCATATAATCATCATTACAATAGAACCTGTTATTGAAATTTCTCTTAAAAATGATAATTTAGATGAGAATTTCAAACTTTCAGTTGATTTAGCAGTATCACCTGTTTTAGAAGCAATAAATCCTGCAATAATGGACAATATTCCAGTTGGGTGACCAATAGTAAATGAATTATCATTTGTAACCTTAAAAACATAAGATTTTAATAACCAAGGCATTATAGACCAATATAATGCAGATAATACTGAAGCAAACACTATCAAATATACTCCATCTAATCCACCTTCAACTCCTGCTGCAACAAATATAAATGGAAACCACCAAAGCATATGACCTGTTAAAAATATCGTTTTAATTGGAGTAAATCTTGCTATTAATAAGTGTATAAATAATCCTATAAACATTACCAATCCTATCATACCTCCAAATTTCGAAGTAAATGTAACAGCATTTAATCCTTCGCCAACTGCACCTCCTGTTATTGAAGAAAAGGCATTATTAATAGGGATTATTGTTCCTATTAATAATTTAACTCCTGCATCAATTATAATCATAGCAAAAGCTGCTAATAAAGATCCTTTAATAATATCCGAAAAATTCTTTTTTTGAATAGCTAATCCTATCATTGAAATTATTGCCATTAGAATTGGCGGATTACGTAAAATATTAGAACTTATAAAATCCATAAAAACCTCCTATTATATATTTAAAATTTCCTTCATTTTAGATTTAATTTCTTCAACATCCATATACCTTACTACCGTATATATAGGAACATCTACTTCCTTATCTAATTCTTGTTTAAATTCCTCGCTAGTAAAAATCATATTACAATCAATTGTTCTTGCACCTATCAAATCCGTATTTTCTACTTCTGCTTTTATATTTAAATCACTTAAAACTTTTTCAAGTGATAATTTTAAAATCATACTTGATCCACACCCAAAACCACATACAGCTAATATTTTCAAATTAATTCTCCTCCTTTTTATTGTTATTGTTTAATAATTCTAAAATTTCTTTTTTTTCACCTGATACTAAAATATTAAAACTTTCTTTTTTTAAAAGTATTTCAGATAATTCTTTTAAAATATCTATATGAGAAGTTGAATCCTTTGTTGCTAAAACTAAAAAAGTATTAACATTTTCATTTATAAGTTTTACACTCTTTTTTATATGTAGTAAACTTAATGAGGTTTCATTTACATTTTTACCTGGTGATCCATGTGGTAATGCAAAACCATCTGCTAATATTATATAAGTTCCATATTTATAAATATTTTGCACAATTTCATTAATATAATCATTAGATACTTTTCCAGAATTAACCAATGGTAATGTTGCAATTTTAATTGCATCTTCCCATTTATCACAAGCATCAATAACATTTATCCTATCTTCTGTTAATAAATCCTTTAACATAAATTAGCTCCTTTTATAATATTTAATAACTCTTTCTTATTTTGTATATTTTTTAAATTTGTATCTTTTTTTATTCTTTTCAATATATTGTAAATTTCAATCATTCCTTTTTCTAAAACTTTTTTATCTAAAAAAGATAAAAAAACTAAAAATTTAACTTCTTTATTATTAGGGAAAATAATGCTATGTTTAAGATAAATAATTAAGCAGCCATTTTTGTAAACATTTTTTTCATAATTACCATGTGGAATAGCTATGTAATCATCAACTACAATATATGAACCATATTTATATATTTTTGATTTTATATCTTCTTTATAAAATTCACTAACGTAACCTAAATTTTTCATAATTTCAACACCGTAATCTATAATTTCTTCCCATTTTTTAAATTTTTTATTAATGTATATTATATTTTTTTTATCAATATAAAAATTTTCTTTTTCATTTATTGTATTTTCATCTATATATTCCGATAATTTATCAAAATATATATTTGATCCTTTTGGAACTAAAAATTTATCTAATTTTTTTTGTTCTTCAAGTGTAAATATTGGTGATATATTTATAAAATTAAATTTTTTATTTACAACTATATTTCTTAAATTTATAGTTGAAATTATTAAATCATTATTTTTATAATCTATATTATCAAGATTTGCTAATGATACAATTTCAATGTTTTCTAACAAATATCTATTTTTT
>NZ_LOQI01000050.1 GCF_001517915.1 Oceanivirga salmonicida
AGTACCAATATATGTAAATCCATCAGCACTAGACATACCAGCACCAATACCTAGTTATCTGATTCCTTATTGTCCAAAATGTAAATCACCTTTAGAAGTAAATAAAAGAAATGAAAAAAAAGGAATGGTTGAAGATGAGCAATTTCATATTCAAAAAAAATTGTATAAAAAATTTTTGAAAGATCACAATAAAGGAAAAGTTATGTATCTTGAAATAGGGGTTGGTTATACAACTCCACAATTTATAAAACATCCTTTTTGGAAATTTGTATCAGAAAATCCTGATGCAATACTTGTAACATTAAATCATAAAAGTTATCGTGTGCCCTTATCAATAAGAAATAGAAATATTGAATTGACACAAGATATTTCAACATTAATAGCTGAAGCTATAAAAATTAAAGGAGGAGAGTAGATGTACCTTATAGAACCTATAAAAAATGGGAAACGTATTACAGATGGGGCAATTGCATTAGCAATGCAAGTTTATGTTCAAAAAAATATATTTTTAGACGATGATATATTATTCCCGTATTATTGTGATTCAAAAGTAGAAATTGGTAAATATCAAAATGCACTTGTTGAAACTAATCAAGAATATTTAAAAGAAAATAATATTCCTGTTGTTAGAAGAGACACAGGTGGAGGAGCAATATATGTTGATTCAGGATCAGTTAATATTTGTTATTTAATAAATGATAATGGTGTTTTTGGAGATTTTAAAAGAACTTATAAACCTGCATTAGAGGCACTACACAGTTTAGGAGCAACGGAAGCTATAATGTCAGGGAGAAATGACCTGACTATAGAAGGTAAAAAAATATCGGGTGCGGCTATGACTATTGTTAATAATAGAGTGTATGGTGGATATTCACTTCTTTTAGATGTTAATTATGATGCTATGGAAAAAGTATTAAGTCCAAATATAAAAAAAATTGAATCTAAAGGAATAAAATCTGTTAGAAGTCGTGTTGGCTCAATTAGAGAATATTTATCAGATGAATATAAGAATATAACAGTAGAAGAATTTAAAAATGAAATGGTTTGTAGACTTTTAGGAATTAAATCAATAAATGAGGCTAAAAGATATGAATTAACAGAACAAGATTGGATAGGTATTGAGAAATTAGCTGATGAAAAATACAAAAATTGGGAATGGAATTATGGAAACTCTCCACAGTATAGTTATCATAGAGATGCTAGATTTAAAGGTGGTACAATAGATATTCATTTAGAAATAGAAAAAGGTCGTATATCAGCCTGTCGTATATATGGAGATTTTTTTGGAAGAGCAGATATAGCAGATATAGAAAAAGCATTAGTTGGTACTAAAATGCAAAGAGAAGATGTTTATAATGAATTATTAAAATTTGATTTAAAATCTTATTTTGGTTTAATTGAATTAGATGAATTAGTTGATTTGATTTTTTCTTAATCAAGAAATTAAATTAATTTATTTTAAGAAAGGAATTATTTCTAATATTATTAGGAGTAGTTCCTTTTAATATTATTTTTATTTTTACAATTAAAATACTTGTATTTAGATTTGGGAGAATATATTTTATTTATATAACTTGAAAAATAGGTTGTTGAAATTAAATTAATTCAAGTTAAAATTGATTAAAGGAAAGAGGGAGATAATTAAATGATTTATAAAATTTATAGTATTTTAAATGATGGAACTTATCATACAGCAAAAGAAATAGCAGAATTATTACAAATATCAGATAGAACATCAAGAAAATATATAAAAGAATTAAATAGTTTACTTCAGAAAAAAGGAACTTGTATAATTTCTAAGCCTAAATGTGGATTTATGCTGAAAGGAAATATGTTGGATGAAAATGATTTATTTTCAAATAAAAATAAAGAAATGCCTAATTCAAGTAATGAAAGAGTTCAGTATTTGTTGTATTTATTATTAAAAACTGATAAGTATAATAAATTAGAACAAATAAGTAAAGATATATATGTATCGACAAAGACATTATCTAAGGACATGAAAAAAGTTGAAGAAATTGTAAAGAAATACAGTTTAAATATATTAAGAAAACCATATTATGGTATTAAATTATCTGGAAAAGAATTTAGTAAAAGAAATTTATTAATAGATGTTTTAGAAAATAGAATAAATGAAAATAAGACAATTGGTAATATTAATGGTATTGGTATAGAAGAAATAGGAGAATTTACAAATCAATTTTTTAAAGAAAATAATGTAAAAATTTCAGATGTGTATTTTCAAAATTTTATTTTAGCAACTTTTGTTGTTTTATATAGAATTTTAGATAATAAGAAAATAGAATTAATAGAATCTTATGAAGATTTCTTTGTTGAAAAAGAACAAGTAATAAAAACATATTTAAATTTAATTATTTCCAAATTTAATTTAAATATTAGATTTAATGAAAATGATTTAAAATATTTAGTTATTAGATTTTTTACAAATGAGAGTTTAAATTATAAAAATTATAAGAATAAAAATGTAGAAAATATTAATAATTTGATAAAAGATATATATTTTTATATAAAATTAACTTTTAATATTAATTTAAATAATGATGAAATTTTATATGATAATTTATATATACATTTATTACCACTAATCATAAGAATAAAATTTAATATAATAATTAAAAATCCATTGTTAAAAGAAATAAAACAAAATTTAGCTTTTGAATATAGTATTGCAAAATATATATGTAATTATTTAGAGAAAATATATAATAAAAAAATTTCAGAAGATGAAATAGGATATATTGCATTAATATTAAATACATCAGAAAAGATTAATCAAATTAGTACGAATAATAAAAAAAATATATTAATTATTTGTCCAACAGGTAAAGGAGTTTCAAAATTTTTAATTCATACCTATAAAAATTTATTTTCAAAATATTGTAATTTTGTAAATTCTTGTAGCCTTAATGAAATAAATGATATTGATTTAGATACATATGATTTTATTTTTACTTTAACTGATATAAATATTAATATCAAAAAACCAGTTTATAAAATAAATCATTTCTTAAATAGTGCTGATATAAAAAGAATTGAAGCTATATTAAGTATAGATAATAATTTTATAGAAAATATATTTCCCAAAAAACTTTTTATAATAGAAGATAAAAATATCAATAAAATTACTTCTATTAAAAATATGTCTTTAAAAATAAAAGAAAATTTTAATGTTGGGAATTCAAAAATTGAAAAAGAATTTCTTGAAAGAGAAAAATTAGGAATGACAGAAATGGGTGATTTAATTGCTATCCCACATCCTAGGAATAGTTTGCAAAATATAAACGCTATAGGGGTATATATATTAAAAAAACCAATTCTATGGAATAAAAATAAGGTTAAATTGGTATTGTTTTTATGTTTAGATAATGTAAATTATAAAAATGAAATAGTATATACAATATTAAGCAGAATCATAGAAAATGAAAATATAGTAAATGAAATAATAAAAGTAAAATCTTATGAAGAATTTATTGAAATAATAAGGAAGGTAAAAAAATGAAATATGAAGAAATTTGTGAGAGAGCAATGGAAATAATTGCAAGTGCGGGGACATCAAAATCACTTTTATTTGAAGCAATAGAATTTGCTAAAAATGGAGATATAAAAAAAGCTAAAGATTTATTTTTAGAAGCTGAAAAACATCTTATTAAGGCACATGATTATCAAACTAATTTAATAATATTAGAAACTAGTGAAGAAAAAAGTTTAGAATTAAATCTTATTATGGTTCATGCACAAGATCATTTAACCATGGCATCAATTATAAAAGATAGCGCAATATATTTTATGGATTTATATGAAAAATTAAATAAGATAGGGAGATGATAAATTATGAAAATAATGCTTTGTTGTTCTGGTGGGATGTCTACTAGTATATTAGTTAATAAGATGCGAGAGGAAGCTAAATCAAGAGGAATTAATGTTGAAATTTGGGCAATAGCAGTTAATAGATTTGAAGATGAATTTTCTAAAGCGGACGTAATTTTATTAGGACCACAAATTAAATATCAATTAAAATCCTTTAAAGAATTAGCAGAATCTAAAGGGAAAAAAATAGATGTTATTGAAATGATAGATTATGGAATGGTTAGAGGAGATAAAGTTTTAGAAAAAGCATTAGAATTAATGAAATGATAAAAAAATGAAAGGGAAAAATATGAAAAAACAATTTTTAGAGGAAAAAATTTTACCAAAAATGATGTCTTTTGCATCATGGGATCCTATAATTGCCATAAAAAATGGATTTGTCTCGACAATGGCAATAACAATAGTAGGTTCTATATTTTTATTGATAGCAAGTTTTCCTATTATTTCAATTCAAGATTGGTTAAATAAAATAGGATTAAGAGTTATTTTATTACAAGCATTTAATGCAACTTTTAATATATTAGCCTTAGTAGCAGCTTTATCAATAGCGTATTATTATGCTAAAAATAAAAAAGTGGATGCATTGCCTTGTGCAATATTATCACTAGTCTCTTATGTGTTATTAATAGATTTTATAAAGATTGCTCCAGAATCAAAAGAAGTAATAAAAGGAGTTATTCCTTTGACTTATCTTGGAGCAAGAGGAATGATAGTCTCAATTATAATAGGTCTATTTACTGGTAAAATATATACTTGGTTTATATTACATAATATAAAAATAAAAATGCCTGATACAGTTCCAGAAGGTGTTGCAAATTCATTTGCAGCAGTTATACCTGGAGCATTTATAATAACAACAATGACAATAATTTATGGAATTTTTAGTAGTTTAGATACTAATTTTATTGATTTTATATATAATATTATACAAACACCTTTACAAGGAATGACATCTTCGTTAGGTGGGGTTATATTAATTGCATTTTTTATGTCATTTTTATGGTGGTTCGGTATTCATGGGGCATCAATAGTAGGTGGAATAATGGCAGGTATTTTGACAGCAAATATGAATGAAAATCAAGCTATTATAGAAGCGGGGAAAGTATTAAATTCTACTACTGGTCATATAGTTACATTTAATTTCAGAACTTTAATATTAATAATAACAGGTTCTGGTATAACAATAGGAATAGTATTATATTTTTTATTTTTTGCAAAATCTGAGCAATTTAAAAGTTTAGGTAAATTAGCTGTAATACCGGCTATATTTAATATAAATGAGCCAATATTATTTGGGACACCAATAGTATTTAATACACTATTATTCATACCATTTATAGGAGTTCCTATAGTTTCAGGAGTAGTATCATATTTTGCTATGGATTTAGGAATAGTTCCTTTAATGGGTGCAATAAATCCACCTTGGACAACACCACCTATAATTTCTGGATTTTTAGCAGGTGGTTATAGATTAGCGATATTACAATTAGTTATTATTCTTATATCTTTTTTTGGATATTTCCCATTTATACGTAGACAAGATATGATAGCCTATGAAGAAGAACAAAAAGTTAAAGAATAAAAAAGGAGAGTAAGTATATATGAAATTAATAATAAAAGAAAATAATTTAGAAATGTCCAAAAGTGCTATGTATATTGTATTAGGAGCTATGCAACAAGATAAAAGAGTAAATATTTCTTTAACATCGGGAAGATCTCCTAAAAAATTATATGAATTATTGATACCTGAAATTAAAGATAAATATGAATATAAAAATATACAATATTATTTATTTGATGATTCTCCATATATAGATAAAAAGCATGGAGGAAATTGGGATGAAATGCAGGAAATGTTTTTTAAACCGGCTAATATACCTAATGATAGAATAAATATAACAACATTAGAAAATTGGCAAGTTTATGATGATGAAATAAAACAAGTTGGTGGAATAGATGTAATGGTAATAGGTTTAGGTTATGATGGGCATTTTTGTGGAAATTGCCCTAATTGTACACCATTAGATAGTTATACATATTGTTTAGAATTTAAAGAAAAACAAAAAGCTAACCCTACTTATTTAGATAGACCTACTCAACCATATTCAATAACTATGGGACCAAAAAGTTTGATGAGAGTAAAACATTTAGTAATGATAGTTAATGGAAGCGAAAAAGCAGAAATATTAAAAAAATTTTTAGATGAACCAATTAGTAATAAAATACCTGCAACAATATTAAAATTACATCCTAATTTTACTGTATTATGTGATAAAGAGGCAGCTAAATTAATAAATATTGAAGATTATAGAGGTATGTAAAATGAGTTTAAAAAAAGAATTTTTATGGTCAGCATCTACAAGTGCTTATCAATTTGAAGGAGCACATGATGTTGACGGAAAAGGATTGAGTATACAAGATACTAAGACGATTTTTTATACAAATGAAAATTTTAAAGATGGATCAAATCATTATTATAGATTTAAAGAAGATGTTAAATTAATGTCAGAATTGGGATTAAAAGCGTATAGATTTTCTATTTCATGGTCTAGGATTATGCCTGATGGTAAAAATAAAATAAATAAAAAAGGTATAAAATTTTATTCTGATTTAATAGATGAATTGATAAAATATAATATAGAACCTATAGTTACTTTATATCATTTTGATTTGCCAGATGAATTAGAAAAGCTAGGTGGTTGGTTGAATAATGAAACAGTATTAGCTTTTGAAAAGTACTCAAAACTCTTATTTGAAAATTTTGGGGATAGAGTTAAATACTGGTTAACTATTAATGAACAAAATATGATGATTTTACATAGTCAAAGCATAAATGGTGAAAAAACAGATAAATATCTTTATCAAAAAAATCATAATATGTTTTTGGCAAATGCGAGAGCTATTAATCTATGTCATAAGATGCTAAAAAAAGCCAAAATAGGACCAGCTATAAATATATCATATGTTTATCCAGAAACTTGTTCTCCAGAAGATAATTTTGCGGCAATGTATGCTAATGTACATAGAAATTGGTTATATTTAGATATGTATGTTTATGGAGAATATAATCATATGGCTCTTAAATATATTAAAGATAAAAAATATGTTTTAAAAATTTCAAATGAAGATAAAAAAATATTAAAAGATGCAAAACCAGATTATATAGGAGTAAATTATTATTGTACAATGACTGTAAAAACCGATGCTAAATCAAATGATGAAAATATAGAAAAATTAGATATACCATTGATGGAAAAAGGGTTTTATAGAACAGTTATAAATCCTAATTTAGATTTTACTGAGTTCAAATGGCAAGTAGATTCTAAAGGTTTTGAGATTACGCTTAATGAAGTTTATAGCAGATATAAATTGCCGATTTTAATAACTGAAAATGGATTAGGCGCTGTAGATATATTAGAAAAGGATTTTAGTGTACATGATGATTATAGAATAAAATATTTAAGAGAACATGTAGAAAATATTGTTAAAGCATGTGAACAAGGAGTAGAAATTTTAGGGTATTCTCCTTGGTCTGCAATAGATTTAATTTCAACACATCAAGGTCATGAAAAAAGATATGGATTTATATATGTAGATTTTAGTGGAGAAACAGGTGAAAAGTATTCAAGGTATAAAAAAGATAGTTTTTTTTGGTATAAAGAACTTATAGAAAATAATGGAATTAAATTTTAATTAATTAGTTAAGAATATTGTTAATTTATATATTCTTAACTTTTTTATTTGAAATTTAGTCAGGTATATTTTTGTTGACATTAAATTTTAATGTAGTATAATATACTAAAAAGTTTGATAGTCAAAGTATTTTATTTGAAGGGATATAAAAATGAAAAAAATATTTATAAAGAAAATATTTGCACTTATTTTTGTTGTTTTTGGAATATCAATATTAAGCTTTGTATTAATTAGAATGTCACATGGGAACCCAGTCAATAATATATTAGGATTTAATGGAGCTGAAAGATCAAAAGAGGCTATACAATTTTTAGAAAAAGAATTGGGATTAGATTCACCAATATATATTCAATATTTAAATTGGATTAAAAATATCATGCGTTTAGATTTTGGAACTTCATATTTTTCAGGAAAATCAGTTTTATCAGAAATTATATCTAGAATACCCAATACTTTAATATTAAGTATAATAACTTTAGTATTTTCAATGATATTATCAATTCCATTAGGATATTACATAAGTATTCACAATAATAAATTATCAAAGGCTTTAAAATTCTTTGTTATTATTTTAGGATGTATGCCTAGTTTTTGGATTTCGTTATTACTTTTATATATTATATCTGTAAAATTTAACTTATTACCTGTAATTTATACAACAGGAATTAAGGGTATAATTTTACCCACTATAGTACTTTCATTACAATTGATACCGGCTTATATTTTGATATTAGAAAATAGTTTTTCAATTGTTATAAAAAAAGAATATATTTTTACTGCACAAATAAAAGGTGTAAAGAGTAATATAATATTTTTAAAACATATTTTTAGAAATGCTATGATACCAGCAATAACACTAATAGGTCATAATTTTGTTAGTTTATTAGCAGGTTCATTTATTATTGAAAGTATTTATGGATATCCAGGAATAGGTAAATTTATAATAGATTCTATTTTAAAAAAAGATTATCCAGTAATACAAGGATATTTAATCATATTTGTTGTAATAGTTGTGATTATAAATATTATAGTAGATTTTATATATTATTTAGTAGATCCAACATTTAGGAGAGATTATGAAATTAAATAAAGAATTAAAGATAAGTATAGTGTTAATAACAATAATATTTTTAATAGCCATTTTTACTCCAATTATAACACCGCATGATGCATTTCAAATGAATATTAAAAATAAATTAATTTATCCATGTAAAGAATATATTTTGGGTACAGATAATAGAGGACGGGATATATTATCAAGATTAATATTGGGAACTAGGGTAACACTAGTTAGTAGTTTATTTGTAGTATTTATAAATTTGATGATAAGTATACCATTAGGAATAATATCAGGATATATTGGTGGCTTTTTTGATACAATTATTAGTAGATTCATAGAGATAATAATGGCTTTTCCTCAAATCATTATTTCTTTATATTTACTTGCCAATTGGGGTCCAGGATTTGGAAATTTATTGTTTTCATTAATATTAGTAGGTTGGGTAAAATACGCGAGAATAATAAGAGGAAATACAAAAAAAATTAAGCATTTAGATTTTATAAAATCAGCAAAAATTTCTGGAAGTTCAGAGTTAGATATAATATTAAAACATATTTTACCTAATATAATAAGTCCAGTTTTATCAATAGCTGCATTAGATATATCACATGTTATTTTAAGCATTTCAGCATTATCATTTATTGGTTTAGGAATTGCACCGCCTACACCGGAATGGGGGATTATGTTAAATGAAGCTAAACCATTTATAGGCTCACACTCATATATGATGTGGGGACCAGGTTTATGTATTTTGGGAGTAGTTTTAAGTTTTGATTTATTAAGTAGAGGCTTAAAATTGTTAATTTCGGAGGATTAATTTTGAATAAAATTTTAGAAGTAAAATCATTATATTTAAAAAATAATAAAAATGATAAAAAAATATTGGAGAATATTTCTATCAATGTTGAAAAGGGGAAAATAGTTTCAATTATTGGAGAAAGTGGAAGTGGAAAAACATTATTTATAAAAAGCATATTAAAAAAACTTCCAGAAAATATAAATAATGAGAAGGGTGAAATTAAATTTTTAAATGAAAATATAACAAAAGAACTTGTAATAAAACATATTGGTTTAATTACACAAAATCCCTTAGAAGCACTAAATCCAAGTATGAAAATATATAAACAGTTAGAAGAAGCAATAAATGGTAAAATAGATAATCAGGTTAGAGTATTACTTGAAAAAGTAGGAATTTTGGATATAGATGAAGTATTAAATAGTTATCCATATAAGTTGAGTGGCGGAATGTGCCAACGTATAATGATAGCTATGATGATGCTTAAAAAACCAGATTTATTAATTGCAGATGAACCAACTACATCGTTAGATATGATAAATCAAACATTAATAATAAGAGAACTTATAAAATTACAAAAAGAGTTAAATATGAGTATTTTATTAATAACACATGATTTATCTTTAGTTATGGAAATATCTGATTATGTTTATATTTTAAAAGAAGGAAAAATTATTGAAGAAGGAAATACAAAAGAAATTTATGATAATCCTAAAGATGAATATACAAAAAAATTTTTAAATTTAATAAATTTAAAAAGAATAGATGAAGAAGAAAAAAATGAAGGAAAAGAAATATTAAAAATAGAAAAATTGTATAAAGATTATAATAAAAAAAATATTTTAAATGGTATTTCATTTAATTTAAAAGAAAATGAGATAGTATCAATAATAGGGGAAAGTGGAAGTGGTAAAAGTACCTTAGCCAGAATAATTTCAGGTTTAGAAAATTCTAAAAGTGGTGATGAATATTATTTTAATATTAAACGTTTTAAAAATATGTTTAAAAATAAAAATTATAGACAAAATATTCAAATGGTATTTCAAAATTCTTTTATTTCGGTTGATCCACAATATACAATTTATAGAATTTTAGAAGAACCACTTAATAATTTTTTTAATTTAAATTTATTAGAGAAAAAATCACACATAGAAAAAATTTTAAAAAGTGTTGAATTAAATGATGTTGATATAAATCAAAAAGGAATTCATTTATCAGGAGGGCAACTCCAAAGAGTATGTTTAGCTAGAGCCTTATTAGCTAAACCCAAAATACTTATACTTGATGAATTTACTTCAAGTTTAGATTTGATTATAAGAAATAAAATACTTGATTTAGTAAAAAAATTAAAAGATGAGTATAAATTTTCAATTATTTTTATAACACATGATCTAGAATCTGTATTAAGGGTTTCAGATAGATTTTATGTTATGAAGGGTGGTGAAATAATAGATGAAGTTTTAAAAATGGATACCAAATTATTAAAAAATAAATATACCAAATTTTTATTTGAATCTATAATGACAGGTAATCCTCATAATAAAAAAGTATTATATTAATTATATAGGGAGGAAAAATGATGAAAAATTTAAAAAATATATTTATAATTTTTCTTTTATTTATTTTTGCAATAAATTGTAATAATAAAAAAGAAGAAGTAAATAAATATGAAAAAGTAATAAAAATAGCGTTATCATCAGATCCTGGATTTGATAATTTTGACAATATATTAACAGGGAATACACTTATACAAGCTAATGCTATGGTATATGAAGGGTTAGTAAAATATGGAGATAAAGGGAAAATAGAACCAGCTTTAGCAAAATCTTGGGAAATATCTAATAATGGTAAAAGATATATTTTTCATATTAGAGAAGGAGTAACATTTACTGATGGGACACCACTTAATGCAAAAGTAGTTAAATTTTCTTTCGATAGATGGGTTCATAATCCTAAATTGAAAAGTATAAGTATAGCAAAATATTTAGAAAATATTGAAATTATTGATGATATGACAGTAGCGTTTAATTTTAAAGAAAGTTATTATCCAATGTTAACTGAGTTTTCATATCCAAGACCTGTAAGAATTATGAGTTTAAATTCTGTTTCACCTGCTGGAGATCCAAACGGGAAATTTGTAAAATCAATAGGAACAGGACCTTGGGTAATAGAATCATATAAAAAAGATCAAAAAGCAGTTCTTATTAAAAATTCTAATTATTGGGGAGAAGTACCAATTGTAGATAAAATAGAATTTATAGTATTGCCTGATCCACAAACAAGAGTATATGCTATGCAAAATGGAGAAATAGATATTACAGGTGGTCCAATGAGTATTGTTTCTATTGATAGTTTAGAATTAATAGCTAAAAATAAAGAAATTGAAGTCAAAACTTTTCCTTCAACAATGTCATATTTTACAATATTTAATTTTAGAAATGAAAAATTAAAAGATATAAATGTGAGAAAAGCTATGAATATGTTATTAGATACTAAAGTAATAGTGGATAATATTATGAATGGAATTGGAAAACCTTCAAAAGCACTATTTCAAGAAAATGTTCCATACACAACTAACCAAAATAGTAAATGGTATGATTTTAATATGGAAGAAGCTAAGAAATTATTATATGAATCAGGTTATAAATTAAATTCAGAAGGTATATTAGAAAAAAATGGTGAAAAATTAAGCTTTAAATTTGTATTTTCTGATAATGAGTATCCAGAATGGAAAGTTATGTCAGAATATATACAATCACAATTTTCAAAAGTAGGAATAGAATTAAAATTAGAAAATCGTGAATTAAATGCTTATTATGATTCATTATGGAAAGATAAAGATTATGATTTAATTATGTATAGAACTTATTCTGATTCGTGGAATCCACATGGATTTTTATTGAGTTTATTTACTGGAACTAAAGATGATTTAGCCATAGCTTGGGATGATAAAGAACTTACAAGAATTATTGAAGATGTAGTAACTCAAAACGATAAAGAAATTATACAAAAAGGTTATGACAAGATTTATGAAAAAATGTATAAAGAAGCTTTATTTATTCCTGTATATTATCCTGAAGAAATATTTTTAGTTAATAAAAAATTAAAAAATGTTGAACCTGGATTTGATTCTTATGTTCCATTTATATGGAATAAAATAGATATTAGGTAAGGAGACCAACTATGATT
>NZ_LOQI01000051.1:0-11131 GCF_001517915.1 Oceanivirga salmonicida
ATGAAATGACATTACCACGTTGTGTAGTTGATATTTATGATATAGATAAAAATGACTCAGACTATTCTGTGAAATTAGAAGATTTTAAAAAATGGGAACATAAATATGATAAAATACATGAAAACTCTTTTGTTGATCTTAAAACAGATTTATTTATATTTGATATGGATGGAGTATTAGTAGATACAGAAAGAATATTTATGGAAAATATGGTGATTTTATCTAAAAAAGAGGGTTATAATATAGCTCAGGAAGATTTGCTAAATATTATTGGACAAAGTAATAAAAATGCTGATAAATATATGAAAAGTATATATGGTGAAAATTTTGATTTTATTAAATTAGCATTTGAAATAGATAAATTATTTATTTTAAAAGCCAAGCAATCTTTAATACCATTAAAATTAGGTGTTATAGAAATTCTTGATTTTTTAAAAAAGGAAAATAAGAAAATTGCTTTGGCATCGTCATCTAATTTTGAGAAAATAAAGGCAATTTTAGAAAATACTGATATTTACAATTACTTCGATTATATTATTTCTGGTGAATCTTTAAAAGAAAGTAAACCTAATCCTGAAATATTTAGTAAAGTATTAGATTATTTTAATGTGAAAGCAGATAAAAGTGTTGTTTTTGAAGATTCATTAAATGGTTTGAAAGCATCTAAATCTCTTGGTAGTTTTACTGTGTTCATTCCAGATATAGTAGGAATCAATAATGAAAATTCTAAGTATTATGACAAAGTATGTAATAGTTTGTCTGAGGTATTGGAAAGTTTAAAAAATAGAAAAGAAGTGTAGCATAATTATTAAATTATTATAAGTAAAAAAAGGAGTAAGGCAAAAATATTTTTATTTATTTGCAAGCTCCTTTTATAATTAGTTATATTTTGTGCTATTATTTGATATTATCATAAGCCATTATAGTTTTGTCAAATTTTTTAATGACATCTTCAAATGAATATAAACCATCTTTATTAGTTTTTAATCCTTTTAATTTTAATGGTATAATAACAGGCGGATTATCTAAATCTAATATACTTAAATTTCTTATTTGATCAGTAGATTGATACATGAAATTTATTGCAACATACATTTTTTTAGTAGTCTTATCTTCCCATTTTTCAAACATTAATTTTGAACCAATTGGTATTCTATTTTCAATACTATCTTTTAACTCAAATTCTTCTATTTCTAAACTACTCATAACAGAAGCTAGGTTAGAATCATGACCTACTAAGTATGTAAATTTACGTTTTTTAGAATTTAATTCATCTCTTATATATACTATCAAAGGATTGGCAATATTAGTTGCAACTATTGGAGAAGTAAATAGAACTTCCACATAAGAATCTTTTAACTTAGATATTTTTTTATACTGTTCTTTTGTTATCTTCTTGCCAAAAGGTAGCTTATTATTATCAGGGGTTTCATAATATTGTAACATTAATGCATCTGATACTATATTTCCTAATTTTAATGATCCAGACATTCTTGGTTCATCTCCCAATTTAAGAACAACTTTTGTATCATAATCATTTAAATCACACATTTTTTTATCATCTTTACATGCTTTTGATTTTTTTATACCTATAATTTTTTCAACTTCATTAAAAGAAGGTTCTAGTGATTTAGTAAATTCTTTTAAATTTTTAAATCCTTTTGTATTGTTAATTTGTTTAGTGGCTTCTTTTAAAAATTCTGGACTTAATTTAGTTAATTTTGGAAAAAATATAGGGTCAGATTTATATGGAAGAAATCTATAATATGTATCTATATCACAAGTTGGAGCAAATCCTGCACTAAAATGTTTTGCAGTAGCTATAGTTCTTTGTTTAGTATTAGCATATATATTTACTTCGTTTTTTATAGGGCAAGTATTAGGATCGAATAAACCTTCACTTTCAGTCCAGCTTTTAAAGTATTGACCCATTATAGTTTCCAATACTCCACCTCTATTTGTCAAATTTTTAGCTTCAGGCCATTTTATCCAATTGTGACTAGTTATTTTACCTAGTACACTGTCTTTTGATGCCAGTGGTGCCCTTAAATTGTGTCTACTTAATATTACAACCTCTTTTAGTTGATAATTTTCTTTAGCAAATGCCATACCACCAACTAAAATTATAGAGGACAAAATAAATAATTTGAAATTTTTCATAAAATCCCTTCTTTCTAATATGTATTTTAAATTTATTTAATATTTTCATAAGCATTTATTGCTTTATTGAATTTTTTTATAACATCTTCAAATGAGTATAAACCATCTTTATTAGTTTTTAATCCTTTTATTTTTAAAGGAATAATAACAGGTGGATTATTTAAATCTAAAATGCTTAAATTTCTTAATTGTTCAGTAGACTGATACATGAAATTTATTGCAACATATATTTTTTTAGTTTTTTTATCCTCCCATTTTTCAAACATTAATTTTGCGCCTATAGGTGTTTTTGTTTCAACACTATTTTTTAATTCAAATTCTTCTATATCTAAACTACTCATAACAGAAGCCAAATTAGAATCATGACCAACTAAATATGTGAATTTACGATCTTTAGCATTTAATTCATCTTTTATATACACTAATAATGGGTGTGCAACATTAATAGCTACTATAGGAGCTGAAAATAGAACTTCTCCATATGTGTCTTTTACTTTAGATATTTTTTTATATTGTTCTTTAGTTAATTTTTTTCCAAAAGTAACTTTTTCATCATTGGGCTCTTCAAAATATTGTAATATTAAGGCATCTGATATTATAGTTCCTAATTTTAAAGAACCAGTTAATCTTGGTTCATCATTTAATTTGAAAGAAATTTTGGTATCATAATCATTTAGATTACACATTTTATTATCTTCTTTACATGCTTTTGAATCTTTTATATCTAGTACTTTTTCGATTTCGTTAAATGAAGGTTTTAATGATTTAGTCAATTCTCTTAAACTTTTGAATCCATTTAAATTATTTATTTGTTTAGTAGCTTCTTTTATAAATTGTGGAGTTACTTTAGTTAAACGTGGGAAAAATACAGGATCCATTTTACTAGGTTCGAATCTATGATATGTTTCTATATGACATGTTGGTGCAAATCCTACATTAAAATGTTTAGCTGTTGCTATAGTTCTTTGCATACTATTAGCATATATATTTATTTCATCTTTATTTGGACAAGTCTTAGAATCGAATAAACCTTCACTTTCAGTCCATTTTCTAAAATATTGACCTGCTATAGTTTCTAATACACCACCTCTAAGTGTTAGTGAACTTTTAGGAGCAGACCATTCTATCCATTTATGATTCGTTATTTTACCTAATACACTATCTGGTGCTGATAAAGGAGCTCTTACACTATGTCTACTTAATACAACCACTTCTTTAAGTTTATAATTTTCTTTAAGTTTATTTTCTTGAGTTAATGTTATATTCCCAACCATAATTGTTGTTAATAAAATAAATAATTTTAAATTTTTCATACAAAACCCTTCTTTCTAAATATTTGTCAATATTAGTATATATCTTTTTATTACTTTGTCAATATATTATTTAGATTAGTATTATAATAGTTGTATGTATAGATGGTTAAATAAGTAATAAAAGTATGATATGAATTTTCACTAGTAAAGATTGTTTTAAAAACAACTATATTGTAATGCTTATAATTGATAATTTGTGTGCTTTTATTAGTTAAATATGGTATAATATCTACGTTGAAAAAAGATGGGAAAATTATAAAATATGAAAAAAACAATATATATATTTATGTTAACTTTATTAATTTCTTGTGCTAGAACAAATTTAACAAATCAAATGGTTAGAACTTCTAAAACAGAAATTATTAAAATAAACGATAAAGAAATTGCATTTAAAAGTTTTTGGTTTAATAAGCAAGATAGAATAATGGAATTAAGATTTTCATCAGAAAATAATTTTGAGGAAAGTATGACTCTTGTACATAGTATGCGTTCAGATAAAATAGAATTTAAAAGAGTAAAAAGTGATAAGGGGTATTTATTTGTAGATAAAAAAGGCTTAAAAATGTATTTTGATGATGAAAAAGCATGGATAAATGATGATAAAACATTATTAATGACAAAGGAACCAAAAGTAGCTAAATATATATATTTTAATGAAAAAACTGGAAAATTAGAGTTATCTCCTGAAATAGTTGTTATAGAATTAAATGAAAATGAAATTAGATTTATGTCTTTATACGAGTTTGATTATATTTTCTATAAAGAAAAAGATAATATTTATAGGGATGAGAAATTAAATACAATTTTGGAAATAGACTTTAAAAATAATGAAATAACCTTAAAATCAAAAGAAGAAAATTTTTTATTTAAAAAACTTATGTATAATAAAAATATTGATGAAAAAACTAAGAAAGTAGTAGTAACAAATAATAAAGAAAAAATATATCATAAACATATTTGGCAAGAAAGAAAAGACGGTAGTATAGATAAAGTTGAAATATTAAGTTATACTGATGATTTTAAAATAGTATATGTAAGTCATGTAAATAATTGAGTATATTTTTTAGATTCATTGGCAGATACATATGAAAGAGTTGACAGCAAAGATGGTATATTGTTAGAAAACAAAACAACAGGTAGAAAGATATATTTTAATGATGAAACAAGTAAAGCATGGATAGATAAAGAGAATAACGAATATTTATCAGGAGAATTAATATTATAAGGTGAAATTTACTAAATAAAGTACAATTTAATCTTGACAAAGCCTGTTAAAAATTATATACTTTTAATAGTGCCTTTCCCACAAAGGACCGTTATTCACAAAAAAATTTTAGGAGGAAAAAAGTGAATAAATATACATTTATACAAAAAAAAGAAGAAGTTGAAAGAAAATGGTATGAAATTGATGCCGAAGGAAAAGTTTTAGGAAAACTTGCTGTAGAAATAGCTGTTAAATTAATGGGTAAAGACAAACCTACATACACACCTCATGTTGATGGTGGAGACTTTGTAGTAGTAGTTAATGCAGATAAAATAGCAGTTACTGGTAAAAAACTTACTGACAAAAAATATTACAGACACAGTGGATACCCAGGTGGTATTAAAGTTAGAACTTTACAAGAAATGTTAGATAAGAAACCTACTGATGTGCTTAGAAAAGCTGTTCAAAGAATGTTGCCTAAGAATAAATTAGGAAGTCAACAAATAACAAGATTGAAATTATTTGTTACAGCAGAACATGATCATGTTGCACAAAAACCAGAAAAATTAGGAAAGTAGTAGGAGGAAGATTTAATGAGTAAAATACAATATTTAGGAACAGGTAGAAGAAAAACTTCTGTTGCAAGAGTAAGATTAATACCAGGAGATACAGGAGTAGTTATTAATGGAAAAGATATGAGAGATTATTTTGAAGGTAGGGAATTACTAGCTAAAATAGTTGAACAACCATTAGAATTAACTGAAACTTTAAGCAAATTTAAAGTTATTGTTAATGTATTTGGAGGAGGAAACACAGGTCAAGCAGGAGCTATAAGACATGGAGTTTCAAGAGCTTTATTAGAAGCAGATGCTGAATACAGAGATTCTTTAAAGAAAGCTGGATTCTTAACAAGAGATTCAAGAATGGTAGAAAGAAAGAAATACGGAAAGATAAAGGCAAGAAGAAGCCCTCAATTTTCAAAGAGATAATTTTTTCTACAAATTATTACAGAAGAATATTATTTTGTATAATAAAGAAAAGCCTTATAGATTATTCTATAGGGCTTTTTAAATACAATATATTTATTTTTAGTTAATATTTTAAAAATATGCTATAATTTAAATATAAAAAAAAATAAAAGGAGTAAAACAAATGAAAAAACTATTAAATATTTTGTTTATGTTTTTAATTCTATCATGTTCAAGCGTAGAGAGTGAACCAATCAAGCCTGTAAAAAAAATAAATACAGAGGTAGTTACAAAAAATATTTCAAATATAAAGAAAAATGAAAAAAACTTGAATGTTATCATATCTTCATTAGAAGAAATTAATAAGGAACAAGATAATATAAAAATATTACAAGTTATGGCTGAATTAAAACTTGTAAATAATGATAGAAAATCTGCTGATAAAGATTTTGAAAAATTGACTAAATTATATAAAGATGATAGAGAATTTTTAGTAAAAGTTTATGCACCATTAGCACTTTATATAGAAGAAAAAGATAAAGCAAAATATACAAGAGAACATATGGAAAATATATATAATTTTTTGGGTAGAATTTATGAGGCACTTAATTATATAGAAGATGCTAAAATTAATTATAAGAAAAATATATTATATAAAGAATTTAATAACCATCTTTTAGATGATTTATATGACTTAGCATTTAAAACAAATAATGAATATGAAAAAATTTCTTTAAAAAACACTTATTTAAAACATCGTGGAGATTATAAAGATGAACAAAAAAATAATATTCCACTAGTTAAATCAGACAGTATATTAAAAATGGATTATATGCCTTATTATGATATACCTAAATTATACACTAATGAAGAATTTGATAATATGGTTTTAAAATTAATATTTGAAGAATCAAATGAACAAAAGATGAGAACAAAAATTCAAGTTTTAGAGACATTATATAGATATTTAGGTCTTAGATTAGATAAAATAGAAATTTATGGAAATGATATAGATATATCTGTAATAGGTAGTATTAATTTAAAGCATAAAGGTATAGATTATATAAAAAGTTCATGTAAAAAAGTTATTGAAAGATTAAATAAAAGAAATAATATGAATGTCAATATATTTAGAAAATAAAATTTATAGAATATATATAGCAAAAAGTACATAACTTTCAAAATTGTTATATAATTTAAATAATAAATGAGATAATAAGTTTACTATTATCTCATTTTTACTATATAAGTTAAAATTTTATTTATTCATGTTTTTTTCAATTATAGAAATTAAATCATTATATACTTTTTCGTTTTCAGTATTTTTAACTTTAACAGTTCCATAACCAACTAAAGGAGAACCATCATAATAAATATCTTCTAGTATATTTAAGTTGAGTTTTAATTTTCCATTTTTTTCAAAAACTATAAAATTGAAAAATGATATATTATCGCATATAACTATTCCACATCTTTGTTCTTTGCTTGTTTTTGATTTTAAAACAATAAATCCATCTTCTTTATTATAAATTTCTAAAATTAAATTGTCATAGTATTTTGGAAGGGACTTAATAGCATCCAAAAGTTTTTCTTTGTCATTTAAATTATAAGTATATGTATGAGAAATATTAGATGTAATTTTTTTATTTAGAGCATTATCTAAATCATTAAATAAAGCATTGTATTTTTTTGTATTATATTCACCATCTATTTGATAAAATTGTATATATTTATATGAAATATTACTTTTTATATTTAATTTGTTATTTTCTTCTGTTATAAAAAAATCGGTGTATTCTAATGTAGAAAGTATTCTTAAATGAGCAAATGATTTGTAATATTTAAGTGATTTAATATATCCTTTTTCACTATTAATATATTCGATTCTATGACCACTCTCTATTAAGCTTTGTTTTAAAGCATTTATTACTTTACTTTTTTCTTCTACTTTATATATTCTAGTTTTAGCCATATTAAGTTTATTATTATCAACAGAACTACAAGCATTAAAAGAAAAAATTAGTAATGTGGTTATTATAATTTTAAAAAATTTCATATTTACCCCCTATTAAATTTGTATACTTTAAAATATACATGATTATTTGTATTATACTATAAATTTAAAAAAATGCTAATCAATTAAATAGAGATTTTAATATGAAGATTATAAAATATATGATGGTCTAATATTACCGACAGAAGGTTATGATAAAGATAGAGTACATATAGATAGAACTGATAAAGATGAAATTAAGATAATGGAATATTATATTAATTTAAAGGATGTCATTGATAGTTATTTGAGTAGATAAAATTGAATAAAACACAATATGTGGCATTTCGTGTAAAAAATATAAGTATATATTGTATTTTTTTTTATAAATGTGTTATTATATAAGTATATTAAATTAGGAGGTGTTTTTTATAAACAATAATAAAAAATTTGAAAAAATGTTAGAAGGAATTGAGCTAACTGCAACAATGGAAAATAAAGCTAGAACAAGTTACAAAGCTGTATATGATTACTGTATTAATCAATCTTTATTAGTAGATTTTATGCCGCAAGGTTCTTTTTTAACTGGAACAGTTATAAAACCATATAGAGAAGATGAAAATGATGAATATAATTTTTATGATATAGATATTTTATGTTTATATAGTGAAAATAGTGATTTGGGGCAAGATCCTAAGGAGATAAAACAAACATTAGGAAATATAATAAAAAGGAATGAAATTTATAAAGAAAAATTAGAAGAAGAATATGACAAATGTTGGACATTAAGATATAATGAAGTTAATAATTATAGATTTAAATTAGATTTAGTACCAGCTATTAATAATTTAATAAATATTTATATAACTAATAGAGATGGTGATGGAAGTTATAGTTGGAAAAAATCAGATTCGTTAAAATTTGGTGAATGGTTCTTAGGAATCAGTAATAGAAGTATGAGTCTTGCATTTATGGAAGAGCAAACTATAAAAATTAAAAAAGAATTAAAATTTGAAGATAGTCTAAAAGAAATACCTAAATATTATTACCAATCTTATTTGCAAAAAGCTGTAAAAATACTTAAAAGAAACAGAGATATATTTTATTCAAGAAAAGCTAATGAAAATATAATAAGACCTTCATCAATGATAATGTGTACTTTAGCTGCAGAAGCTATAGAAAATGAAACTATAAGTAGTATAGAAGAGGCTTTAACTAAAACTATTAGATATGTAAAAACTAAATTTAAAGATTTTGATATTAAAAATCCAGTGTGTAGTCAAGAAAATTTATGTGAAGAATGGACAATTCTAGATAAAGAAACATTTAAAGAATGGATATTGTTGTTTGAAAAAGATTTTCTATTAACGAATGATCTAAAAGAATTTGAAGCTAATGTAAAAACAGGTATAAATGAGAGTTTTAATTTAAATTTAATCCAAGATTACAATGAAGTCAAAGAAGTTAAACCATGGATGGTATGATAGATAAATTAAACGAAAATATAAAACAGTTATTACTTCAACAAAATGAGATGGATATTGAATTTGAAGATGATGAAAAAATAATTATCAAAGGGAATTATTTTTATACATTAAAGAAAGATAGTTTTTATACTTCTGGTAAAATAAATATTAAAATTAATATACCTAGAAATTATCCGCTTGGAATTCCGAATATTTATATATTAGACAAATTACCAAAAGATATTTCACATATTAATCAAGATGGCACCGCCTGTGTAGCATCGTATTTTGAAATTGTTGAATTTTTGAAAATAAAGCCATCAATACAGGAATATTTAAATATATTTTTAAATTCGTTTATTGTAACAGTTAGATACTTTGAAAAATATAATAAATACATTTTTGGAGAACGAGAACATGGATATAAAGGGATACTTTCAAGTTTTAAAGATAGTGGAATAAATACTAAGAAAAAAATAAGAAAGTATTTAAAAATTATAGAGACAAAAAAATATAGACCAAATACTAGATGCATATGTGATTCAAAAAATAAATTTAATGATTGTCATGGTGCCACTTTAGAGTTTATAATAACTAATGAAAATATTAGAAAACTATTTTTGTTGAATAATTTGCAATAAATAAAGGAGGTTATAAAATTAAAGAGAAAAAATTACAACAAAGAAAATTTGATAATTATAATACTTTAGAAACTATAAAAAAAGTTCTAAGTATAGTTTTATTTATTATGACTATTATTTTAATTAAATATAATAACGAGAAACTATATTTAGCTATAACCTTTATAGGGGCTATAATATTGATAATAATAAATTTATTTAAAGGAGAACTCTATTATAAAGCAGAAGAAATTAAGATTAAAAATTTAATTAGAAAATCATTTAAAAAAATAGATGAAGACGATTATTATGATAACAACGATATAGAAGAAGGCAATATTAAATTATTTAATAATGTATTTGAATCAGTTTTTTTTACTAAAACTTTGATTGAAAAGGATAGGAAAAATATAAAGAAAAATATAGTATTGATTATTCTATTAACAATATTATTTATTATTATTTTGATTGATGGTATAAGTAAAGTATTATGCACTGCTACAATTTTTTTATTGGAAGAAATTATAAAATTTTATTTTTCATATAATATGGGAGAAAAATTAGAAGAAACATTTGATGATTTTGTAGAATTAAGCGAAGATATAAAGAATAATAGTATATCAAATAAAGAAATTGATATTAGAATTATTATGCATACTATAAAATATGAAAAAATATTATCACACTATAGAGTAATGCCTGATACTAAATTATTTAAAAAGTATAATGAAGAATTAACGAGAGAATGGATTAAAAAATATAAGTTAAAAATTAATGATTAGCTAACAATTTTACTAATTATAAAAATAACTCATAAACATTAGTGTATTTTAAATATTTTTAGGTAAATAATTAATTTTAAGGTATAATATTAATAATTATATTATATTTAAAAAATTAGGAGGAAATTATGTGTAAAAAATTAATGAGTATGATCATGTTGTTGATTATAGCTAATATAGGGTATGCTGATGTACCTGTAATACCTGTATGTCAAAACGGAGATGTTGTTTTAACACTTCCAAAAGGGAAAAAGGAAAGTATAATAGCAATTTATACAGATAAAGGGAAATTAGAAACTAAAGATTTTAAAGATGCTAAAAATTGTTTTGATACTTTAAAAAAACAGATTGATAATGATGATGAAGTTATACTTTTAATAGGACGTAAAGGAGCTGCTAATTTAGCGATTTATTTAGTTAAAACAGAATATAATACACAGGCAATAGTATATAATCCTATAGAATTTCCAAAAGAGATAGAAAAGAAAATAGGTGCTCTACCTAAAATAAGTAAAGATGGGCATGACATAAGTGGAGATAGAGATATAGAGATAATAAGAGATGATAAAGATTAATGATTTAAATAAGGGTTTATAAAGCCCTTTTTTTTATTTATAAGGAAATT
>NZ_LOQI01000051.1:11151-12455 GCF_001517915.1 Oceanivirga salmonicida
TGGAGCCAGTATATACATTTTCATAAGATATCATTTTAACTCTCATTTTAATATTACACCCAAAACAATAAAAAGGATTAACTTTAAAAGTATTCCAAATTTCTAATTGATAAAAAGTAGTCTTAGAATATTTAGAAACATATTTTCTCATAGTTTTCATAATATTCTTAATTTCTTTTTTTACATTTCTAGAATAAATACCAAACCTATGAATCATTCTAAAATTTTTAGGAGGAATATGAATAAGTAATTTAGATATGAAAGTCTCAATATCTAATGTAAGATAAGTTTTTTCTTTATTATTAGCTAAGTCTTCATACCAAAAAGAAACTTTATCATCAGAAACATCAATAATTCTATACTCAGCAATAGGAGCCCTAGATAGATATCTACCAATATATTTAATAGCCCCCATATTATTATTTAAATCATTATGATGCCCAACACTAAAAAAAAATCTAATATCTTGTTTGTATAACATAGAAGCTACTTTATTAGCTTCAAGCTTAATTTTATGATTATCATAATTACCATTTTTAATAATATCAATAACTAATTTTTTCCATTGACCAGCAATAGCATTGACATGAAAGTAATTTTTTTTAATATATTTATTATTCTTATTAAACCCACCTAATGTAACAATAGCGTGAATATGAGGGTTCCATTTAAGATCTCTACCAAAAGTATGAATAACAGTAATTAAGCCATAGTGAATAATATCAGAAGGAGTAAAATAGTTATCAGAATATATACCGATTTTATTAATTCTTTTATTTTTAGCATAAATATTATGGAATTGATATTGCATAATATCATTAACAGCATAAGCAAGTTTAGTAAGATTGTTTCTATCAAGAGCAAAGAATTTTCTACATTGTTCAGGGATAGTAAATAGTATATGTCTGTGTTTAACATTAATTAAAGAAGCAGCAGTATTTTCAGCCCAAGTAGTGGAATATTTTTTACCACAGGCAGGGCATAATCTAGATTTACAAGTTAATTTAAAAAAATGAAACCCTAAACATCTAGGACATTCCCATTTAACAAACCCTTTTTTAGAATTTAAGCAAGCTTGAAATTTAGAAATAGTAGTAACAATATTATTAAAATGTTCATTATTAAAAAATTTCTTGATATTATTAAGAAAATTTGATATATTAATTTTAGAGAAAATATGTTTAAGTTTATTTTGGCTGAACATAGAGTACTCCTTTTGTATATGGTTTGTGGTGAATTCATTATACAAAAAAAAGAGAGGTGAGTAAAGAATTTTGAAAAAAATTCTACTCACCTTTTTTTAT
>NZ_LOQI01000052.1 GCF_001517915.1 Oceanivirga salmonicida
TACTGCTTCTTTAAATGAGTAAACTAATACTCCATATTTTAATATTGCACCTAATACGAAATGATTCATTGCGTAACTAGGTATTTCATATTTATTAGCAGACTTTAATCTAATATCAGAATTTATACCTATAATTTTTTTACCATATGCTATTGCTAAACCTAGTTCAACCATAACTCCTGGATCCTCATTAGTTAAATCTAATATTACTACATCTGAATTTTTAACTGCATTTGCATCTCCTTCATAAATACTCTCAGGTGTAGGTAAAGTCTGTTTATCTTCATTAAAAGGTTGTTCTATTGGATTAAATAAATCAATATCTTTAATTTCTTCTCTTAGAATCTTACCTTCTTTTAATCTTTGTGAAACTTCTGCTTCGTTAAATAGCGAACCTGCTATGTATACTTTCATACTATCAACCACGCGATTTGTTTGAAATTGCTTCAACACCTGGTAATTTTTTACCTTCTAAGAATTCTAATGATGCTCCTCCACCAGTTGATATGTGTGAGAATTTATCTTTATAACCTAATTGTATTGCTGCTGCTGCTGAATCTCCACCACCTATAACTGTTATTGCATCTTTTAAGTTTGCTATTGCTTCACATACTCCTATAGTACCTTTTGCATAGTTACTCATTTCAAATACACCCATAGGTCCATTCCATACTACTGTTTTAGCACCTGCTAATTCTTTTTCAAATAATTCTATTGTTTTAGCTCCAATATCTAATCCCATATCATCACATGCTAAACCATCAACTGATTTAGTTTCAAATGCTACGTCGTTACTAAATTCTTTAGCAACTATTGTATCAACTGGTAAAACTAATTCAACACCTTTACTTTTAGCTTTTTCTATTAATGATTTTGCTAATTCTAATTTATCTTCTTCTAATAATGATTTACCTACATTTAATCCTTGTGCTTTTAGGAAAGTGAACATCATTCCACCACCTATTAAGATTTTATCTGCTTTTTCTATTAAGTTTTCTATAACTGCTATTTTATCAGATACTTTTGCTCCACCTAATATAGCAACATAAGGTTTTTTAGGGTTTTCAACTGCTCCACCTAAGAATTCTACTTCTTTTTCCATTAAAAATCCTACTGCTGTTTCACTTAAATTTGCTGAAATTCCAACATTTGAAGCATGTGCTCTATGTGCAGTACCGAATGCATCATTTACAAATACATCTCCTAAACTTGCCCAGTATTTACCTAATTCAGGATCATTTTTAGATTCTTTTTTACCATCTATGTCTTCATATCTAGTATTTTCGAACATTAAAATTTCTCCATCTTTTAATTCTGAAATTGCACTTTCTAATTTTTCTCCTCTTGTTTCACCAACAAATCTAACTTCTTTACCTAATAATTCAGATAATCTTATAGCAACTGGTGCTAATGTTTTACTTGCTTTATCTTCTTCAACTTTTACTCTACCTAAATGTGAGAATGCAATAACTTTTGCTCCATTATCTAATAAATATTTTAAAGTAGGTATTGCTGCCTTAATTCTGTTATCATCTTTAATAACACCTTCTTTAACTGGAACATTAAAATCTACTCTTACTAATACTTTTTTTCCTTTTACTTCTAAATCTTTAACTGTTTTTTTATTCATTTTTCCTCCTGAAAATATCTATTCTTAAAATAAAGACCTTAAGCAATCACTTAAGGTCTATCAATTAAGTTTATTTTGCTAATTCAACAAAATATTTTAATGTTCTTATTAATTGTGCAGTATATGACATTTCATTATCATACCATGCAACTGTTTTAACTATTTGTTTACCATCAGCTGAAGCCATAACTCTTGTTTGAGTAGCATCAAATATTGAACCACTTAAACTTCCAACTACGTCTGAAGAAACTATTTCGTCAGTATTGTATTCAAATGTTTCACCATCGCAGAAACCTTTAACTGCTTCGTTAACTTCTTCTACTGTTACTTTCTTAGATAAGATAGTCATTAATTCAGTTAATGATCCAGTTGGTACAGGTACTCTTTGAGCTGCTCCATCTAATTTACCTTTTAATTCAGGTATAACTGCACCTATTGCTGCTGCTGCACCTGTTGTATTAGGAACTATATTTACTGCTGCTGCTCTTGCTCTTCTTAAATCACCTTTTCTATGTGGTGCATCTAATGTGTTTTGATCCCCAGTATATGCATGTATAGTTGTCATTAATCCTGTTTCTATACCAAATGCTTTATGTAATGCATTTGCCATAGGTGCTAAACAGTTAGTTGTACAAGAAGCTGCAGAAATTATTGTTTCTGTTCCATCTAAGATATTATGGTTAACACCAAATACTACTGTTTTAACAGGTTCTTTTCCACCTTTTGCTGGTGCTGATAATACAACTTTTTTAGCTCCTGCTTCTATATGTTTATGTGCTTTTTCAGGATTTACAAAGAATCCAGTACATTCTAACACTACATCAACATCTAATTCTCCCCAAGGTAATAATGCTGGATCTGCTTGTGTAAATGATTTAATTTCTTTACCATTAACTACAAAAGCTCCTTCTTTAACTTCAATTTTACCATTGAATCTTCCTTGCGCTGAATCATATTTGAATAAATGTGCTAATGTTTTTTCATCTGTTAAATCATTAACTGCCACTACTTCAAATTCAGGATTATCTATCATTAATCTTAATGCTAAACGTCCTATTCTTCCAAATCCATTAATTGCAACTTTTACTGACATAATACGTTACCTCCTATATTTTTTTAATTTGTCTTTTGTCATACTCATTATAGCACTTTTTATATTTTTTTTAAATAGTTTTTTCGTGATTTTTTTATCTTAGTTTTAACTTTATGCATATTTATCATTGTTTTTATTAGTTTTTTATGCTTTTTTTTATTTTATTTTTCTTAAATTTAATTTAAATGCTTAATAATTTTGTCCTAATTTCATAATCTTGCATTTCCTTTTTTAATATATTTTTATAGTTTTCTATTTGATTTCTATATTCTAATACTTTATCTGGATCTTTTAGAGTTTTATAATCATAAATATATGCTATTTTATTTTCCCTATCTATATTAAGTCTATCTATAATATATTTTTTATCTTCATCAAAAATTTCATACTCAGTATATATCTCAAATTTATTATCAAATATATCTTTATTAGTATTTGCAAAATCAATGCATCTTTTTTCAACATTTTTACATATATTAGGCCCTAATAAGTTTCCATATTTTTTCATAAGCATAGAATAACTATATTCTTTATCTTCCAATGTTTTTAAATATTCTAAGTAATAATGGACTGCCAATCCAGTTTTTCTTACCATTTCACTTTCAATATTATTAACTTTAATATTTTTTATTTTCTTTTCATATTTTGTTTTGGTGAAAAAATCTCCATTTTTAAATTCACTTATTTTTTCATCCATTTTTTCATTAGAACTTTCTATTTTCATACCAATAGTTTTTGGAATAAATTTCATATAGTCATTTTTACTAGGTATAAAGTATACATATAGATTTTTTTTAGGTCTTGTAAGTCCTACATAGGTTAAATTCATTGCTGCTTCTATTTCTTCATTATCATACATTGCAAAATATTTTTTACCAAAATCAGTTTCTTCTACGATTTTTCTTTTTTTAATGAATACAAAATTTACTACATTAAAATTTTCATCATATTCTTTAACTAAAACATATTTGGCAAAAGTTTCTTTTTTAAATGTGTATACATAATGAATATCATCATATTCTAAACCTTTTGATTTATGTATAGTCATTAAATTTATTCCACTACTTTCAGCATTTTCTTGATTTATACCCGTCATAACTATATCGTATGTGTCGTAAAAATCCTCTAAATTTTTACTTTTATCAACTAAATCTAAAAATTTATTAATATTTAATATATCTTCACTATTCATTTCACTGTTATAGCCAAAATATTCAAGATATTTTCTTTTAAAATCACTACTATCTTTCATTAATTCATTTACATGGGCTATAATTTCATTTTCTTTTTCCAAATCTCCATCTATGTATTTTTTTATATCTTTAAGCATAAAAGCAATACTATCACTTCTTAAAAATTCTAATAATTTATATGTATTTTTTGTTACCAAATAGTCTATTAAAAGTTTAATATCTGATATATTTTTATCTTTAATTAATGCCATACTTTTTATAGAATTATATTTTATATTATTTTCTTCTAAATCTGTTAATATTTTAGTTAAATCCTTATTTGATCTAAATAATATTGCGCTACTATTACTAGAGTTTTTATTTATTCTATTAACAATATCAAGGTATAAAGTGTCATTTTTTGATTCTACTATATCAACAAATCCACCTTCTTTTACATAAGCAACATTTTCATAATCAAAATTATCTAAATCATTAAAAGTTTCGTTTATATAATTTATAACATTAGAACTAGTTCTATAACATGTAGATAAAGTACTTTTTTCAATTTCTATATTTTCAATATTATTTCTAAGTATTTTATCAATATTTTTAAATAAATTACTGTCTGCTCCCCTAAATCCATATATGGCTTGCTTTTCATCTCCAACTATTAAAATATATTCACAAGTTTTAATTATTGGTAAAAATAGATTAAATTGCATAGGACTAGTATCTTGAAATTCATCTATCATTAATACTTTTAATTTACCACCTATCATTTCTAAAAAATCTTCTGTTACTTCCCCATTTTTTATTAAATTTAATGAATTATCTTTTAAATACATGTTAGTAAAAAAAGTTATGTCATCATATGTCAATTTTTTTATACTAAACTTCATTCTATTATCTATTTCATAACATAATTTAGCAACTTTTCTATATACTTCATTATATTTATATATAACTTGTTCTGTATATAGTTCACATATTCTTTGTTTAAAATCACTTTCTTTGATTTTAGTATTTAGTGTCTTTGCTAATTCTTTATTATCACCTTGTATAGTTCTTTTTAAGAAATCTCCACTAAATTCTCCAAAAAAATTCAAAAGTTCATTTACATTTTCAATTTTCTTTATTTCTTCTATCTTATCATTAATAACTATATTTTCTGTTTTTGATACTTTATTAGATGTATATTTTCTTACAAAAATCATATCTTTATATTCATAAAAAAATTTAACTAAATCATCTTTTATATGATTTATATCTTGCTTTTTATCAAAGACAAACGGTTTATCTACTATGTCATATATCATAGGTTTATTTTTCAAAATATTTTTTATTAATTCTTGCTGAGATTCAACAGTTTTTTGATCATTTAATTCATACAGACTTGAAAATACATCAAAGTGTTTAGTAATTAATTCATCTAATATACTCGTAATGTATTCTTCACTATTATCACTGACTATTTCATATGAATATAGATTATTGTACCCTGCAATAGTTGATTTGAAAACTCTATTTATTAAAGCATCATTAGTAGTTATTTTAATATTTTCAGAATTTGAAACCATTTCTTTATATATTTGCTTTAATTCTTCTCTATTAATTTTAATACCTAATGATTTTTCTATATTTTCATAGCCATTTTCTTTATATGCTAAGAGTTTTAAGAATAAAAATACTCTCTCTTTAATTTCGGCCGTTGCTTTTTTAGTAAAAGTTATAACCATAATTTCATCATATTTAATACCTTTATTAAGTGCTTTAATGTATTCTAATGCCATTGTATATGTTTTACCAGTTCCTGCACTGGCACTAATTATTTTACTTTTCATACTTATCGCCCCTTATTATATTGCTTAGGTTATAGTCTTTAAATTTTTTATTTACAGTATATTTTTCTAAACTTTTAATGTATTTAATTCTTTCTTTAAAATCCTCTATACTAAAATTACATTCATCATCATTTACATATTTATATTTGTTTTCAAAAGTATGATATAAGTAAATATTAGAGATATTATATTTATTATTATATTCACTAAATGTTTTATATGCTTGTAATTGATACGAATATGAATCATTTTTGTCTTTAAATTTAGAAGATTTTATATCAATAATATCATAACTTAAATCTTTTATATTTTGTGCTAGTATATCCATTTTATATGATATATTCACATCGTCTAAAACAAATTTAACAGCTTCTTCTGTTTTAATATTATACTTAGATAATTTTTTACTAAAATTTAATATGTCCTCTAATATTATTGAAAATAGTAAATAGTCATATGTATTATAGTATTCTTTTTTTATATATTCACTATATTTAATTAAAACTTCATTTTTAACATTTTTTATACTTGTTATATCATCTAAATTCTCATTTAATACTCTTTCAATAATTTCATGTAAAATATTCCCTATGGTTCTAGCATCAATACTATTATTAAGTGGAATAATATATTCATTTTTTTTATCTTCTTCTATACTTTTTTTTAGCATATACACTAATTCATCTTCAAAAAAACTTTGAATATTATACCCATTAATCCTTAAATTAAACTTATCTTTTTCAATAGCAGTTATATAATCTCTATCTGTTAAAAAATCTGGGTTTTTATTTATTATATCGGGCTTATATACATATTTATTATGCTCAATTATATCTTTTGTTGTATATTCAAAACTAATATTCTCAATTTTATTTTCTAATATAAATTTAGAAAATACTGATTTTATATCTATATCATTTTCTATGTTTTTAACATACATAATATGACTTGTTTTAGACAAATATAGTTTTCTAATATATTCATAATACATTATGTATTTATAGTCATTAGTTACAAATAAGCCTAATTTTTTTCTTTGATTTGTGTTAAGTATATACTCTTTTATATTTGCCATATTATTTTCATGTGCATTTAATAAGATAAAGTTATCTACTTTTTCATCATCTACTTTTGTTATTTCAAATAATTTACTACTAAGTTTTAATTTTTTCTTTTTAGCATCTAAATATTTAAGTATTAATTTATATATATCTTTATTATTATCAATATATTTATCAAAGCCAAATTCTTCTAATGTTTTAACTTCGGTTACTGCTTCTAAAAATTCATCTGCCTCATCAATGTATTTTTTTGCCAATTCATCACATAATTCATATACTTTTTTATCAAAAATATTACTTATGCTACCAAGATTTTCTATTTTTATATATTTTTTCCCATTAGAAAAATCTTTTTTTATTTTTAGTATATCGTCATTTGATAAATTAAAAAAATTATTAAATTCCTTGTTTAAAATACAAAAATATAACTCATATAAGTTTATTTTATTATTCATAGTAACACTTAATATTTTATGTACCTTATTAAGTATATTGTATATTTTAGTCTTATCTAAATATTCTTCACTATGATAATTAAGTAAATTTTCATTTATATTTTTATAAATACTCTTATCAGTTCCTATATCGTTTATACAAATTTGTTTGTCTTTATTTTTTTCTAAATATTCAGTTAAATATATCAAATTACTTGATACGTCTTTAAAACTATATGCTTTTATTAAATTTTTAGTTTTTGGCATAGTAATATCTATTAACATATTACTTTGTTTATTATAATCTGATTCATTAGTATAAATATGGTATTCTACATTAACATTTAAATTATTTAATATTTCTAGTTCTTTTCTAGTAGTTTGCATTTTATTAACTATTATTATTTTTTTATATTTACTTAAATATCTATTATTAATTTTATAATCATGATATTTTAAATATCTTGGCATCATATTAAATTCATTCATTTTTGATAGCATAATTTCATGTATTTCATATATAGACTTCATATATTCTATTTGCCAATTTTCTAAATCTAAATCAGAAAATTTAATGTTTTTATCATATAAATCTTTTATTAATGAATAGTAATTATATGCTATATCTATACAATCAAAATATGAATTTATACCAAATAACTTTTTATGTTTATTATTTAAACAAGAATAAAAAAATAAGGTTTCCTTTTCCTCTTTTAAAATTATTTTATCAGTTAATATTACATTTTCAAAAAAGTCATTTATCATATTCGCATTAAACAAATACAAAATTTCTTTATTTTCTATTATATCTAATTCATCATATATATTTTTAAATATGTATTTTATAGCCATTTTATTTACCTTTCTAAAAACTTATTGAACTATTTTTATATTTTTTACCTATTATTTCCTCTAACTCTATTAAATTATTTATAGTTTTTTTATTTCTATATTTTAATATCTTTTTAATTTCTTTATTACTAAAACCCAAATATTTAAGTTGTTTTACAGTCATTTTATTTATATTATGTTTTATATATACAGGTTTATCATTATCTACAAAAAATATTTTTAATTTATCAATATCATCATAAGATATTCTTGGTATATTTTTTAAATCATCTATTTTATTTATACTACCCATATACTTCTTATATTCTAATATGTTATCTATTTTTTTCTTACTTATATTTAAAGACCTATAATCATCAAAGGATATATCATTTATATTTTTTTTATTATTATCTTTATATTCTTTTAAAACTATTTGTTCATTTATTTCAACTTTTACATTATTATCATCTATATAATTATCTTGTTTATACATTTTTAAAAAATAAGCGAAAATAAGACCAACTAAAACTGTAATTAATTTTATTTCTTTTTTATAATTTTTTCTATTTTTTGCCATAAAATAACTTTATTATCTCCTTTTTCTTTTCAATTCTATCCTTAAATTCTAGTACATATGATATTGGATCCTTAGGCATTACAATTCTTTTTATATCGTCTTTATCTATTAATTTAGTAATAGAACCTGCTCCTATACCAAAAATATTTTTATTTTCTTCTATCATATCTATGTTATATATTGATTGATAAGTTTTTTTACAAAAACCAATATTTTCTCCAAAACTATTTTTTTGTTTATACATATAATAAGGTATATAGTCATATTCATTCATAAATTCATATATTTTTTTATATACTAATTCAAAATCTATATTTTCATCTAATTCATATTTACTCTTATTTAAATAACTGGCTTTTTTTAATGCTAAATTATGTATAGTTATATTATGTGCATCATAATCTTTCATTTTTTCTATTGTTTCTAATATATCTTGTGTATTTTCCTTAGGTAGTGATAAGATATAGTCCATATTAATTATGAATCCAAGGGATTTTGATATAGTATATATTTCATTTAATTTATCTATATTATGGTATCTGTTTACCAACTTTAAAGTTTTTTCTTTAAAACTTTGTGGATTAATACTTATTCTATCAACTTTGTATTCTCTTAACATTTTAAGTTTTATCTCATCTAAGGTATCTATACGACCTGCCTCAAAAGTATATTCTTTTATATTAGTTAAATCAAAATTATCATTGATAGTTTTAAGTAATAATTCTAATTCATCATATGATAAAAAACTAGGTGTTCCACCACCTATATACATAGTATTAATTTTAACTTGCTTTTCTTTTAAAACCAAAGCCACTTCCTTAATTTCAGTAATTAAAGTTTTAATATACTCATCATATATCTTTGCATATTTACCTTGTTTTAGATATGCAGGAAATGAACAATATGTACATTTGGTTGGGCAAAATGCAATACCAATATATACTCCTACTGTTTTTTTATCAATATAATCCATAGAATTTTTAACTATTTCAATTAATAAATCTATTTTAGAAGCACTTACTAAATATATATCGGTTAAAATCTTTCTAATCTCGCTAAAATTTTTACCTTGTTCTAAAAATTTATATACTAATTTAGTTGGTCTCATGCCAACTAATGCTCCCCATTCAATATTTTTATTATATAATAAAAGCAATCCAGATTTTGACATTGCTTGTTTTTGTTTTTGCATATCAAATAATACATGACTTGAAAACTCAAAAAATTTATTATCTGTACTAAATTCTAAAATTATTTTATCTTTTTTACTTTTATCTATTATAGTTACTATGTCATCTATATCTCTAAAAAGTGTATATACTATTTCATTATATTTACTCTCTTCATATTCACTTACTATTTTCATATGTTTTATACCAATTTCACTATTATTAATAATATAATACCTAATGTTATTCTATAATAACCAAACATTTTAAAATCATGCTTTTTAATATATTCCATAAAGAATTTTATAAATCCATATGCAAATATAAATGAAAGTACGAAACCTAACAATATTAACATATATTCATTAAAACTTAATACAGGCATTTTTATCAATTTTAGTGTTGTTGCTCCTAACATAGTAGGTATTGCTAAAAAGAATGAAAATTCAGTTGCAACTACCCTATTTAATCCTAGTAACATTGCTCCTATTATTGTTGCAGCTGATCTGGAAGTACCTGGTACAAATGCTAAACATTGAAATATTCCCACATATATTGCTTGTTTAAAACTTACATTATTTAAACTATTCACCTTGCTTTTTTTTGATATTTTTTCTAATATTATTAATATTACACCATAAAATATTAGCATAAATGATACTACATATATATTAAATAGTTTTTCTTCTATATAGTCTGAAAATAGGACTCCTAAAATCCCAGCAGGTATTACTGCTACTATTATTTTAATAAAAGTTTCTTTCTCCAATTTAAATATTTCTTTATAAAAATATACAAATACAGATAATATAGCACCTAATTGTATTATTATCTCAAATGATGATACAAAGACCTTATTATTAGATAAATTTATAAAATGCTCTACTATTATCATGTGTCCTGTACTACTAACTGGTATAAACTCTGTTAAACCTTCTATAAAACTTAAAAATACTACCTTTAAAATTTCTATCATATTGTCTCCTAATTTTTTTCTTTCCCTTATTATATCATATTAATTTAAAAGAAAAAAGTTTAATATTAGCCAAGTATTTACTAAAAAAATACTAAGTTTCAGATAATTAAAATCTTAATATTTAGTATTTTTTAGTTTAAAGTTTATAATTTAAATTATAGTAACTTTAATAATTTTATTTCATTTTTTGATTTATTTTATCTAATAAATCTTTTGCAAAATCTTTTCCACCTAATCCAAATGCTAGAATAAATGTTAATGATAATGTAGCCATTGTTGCTATAAATGCAATATTTACTATTTCTGGTGCAATTGCTAATTGATTTAATATCATAAACATTCCAAATACATATATAAATATCTTTGAAACTAATTCTGCTATTTTTGAGTTAGTCGCTTTTACAATTATAGGTAATAAGAATTTAATAGCTATATATATTCCTATTAATATAATCAAGGCTGCAAATACATTTGGTAAGTATAATAATATACTTGTTGTTATATTTGTTAATATTTGTAAATTTAGTACATTTATTGCTTCTATAAAGAATATTCCAAAAATTAATACTTTAACTACTATTGTTATTATTGCAGATGGTTTATTATTTTTAAGTATCTCACATTTTTCACATTCTATTAATTTATCTACACCTGTTGTTATTAATAATCCATTTACTATACTTCCTATTAATTTTGATAATAATGCTCCTATTAGTATTAATATAATAAATACCATTATATTAGGTATATAAGATAATAATATTGTTAATACTTGTGTTGTTGGCTTAGCTATAGCATCTAAATTTAATATATCTAATGCTGTTATAATAGCAACTATTAATATTAGTGCAAATATTATTTGACCTATTAATTCAGAAAAAAGTATTTTCCCTTCTTCTAATTTTGTAAACTTATTTACTTTTTCATCTAAATGGAAAGTTTTTAATATATTTGTAATAATTTCCTTTAATATTTTAGCAATTATGTAGCCTATAAATACTACTAAACCTGCCCCTAATATCTTTGGAATATGGCTTAATCCTGCATAAAACATACTTGTTATAGGTTCTGCAACATTATACATACCTAAACGAGCTAAAACTGATGGTATCATAATTAAGAATACAATTATATACCCTATATTTCCTAAAACTTTTAATAATACATGTCCCTTTTCTTCATTCTCTACTACTTTCATTTTAGTAAAATATGTTTCAACCTTTAATTTTTTCCCCAGTTTAATTACTAACTTTCTTGCTAATGATGATACTATTAATGTAATTATAAGCAATATTATTGCTACAATTAAATTTGGAATCATGTCAAACATACTTCCAATAAATTTTAAAATTTGATCCATTTTAAATCCCCCTATATTATTTTATATTAATATTGTAACATAAATAAAGTATTTATTACAAATAAATCAATTTATCTTCATTAACATATATTTGATCTTTTTTCCTTTTTATAAAAAATATATTTATATTTTCTTCATTAAATTTCATAAAAATTCTAATTATATCATTTTCAATATCATCGTGAGTTTAGAAAATTTAACTAGTTAAAAATATAGTCAATGCCTTTTGAAATAAAGGTATTTTTTTGTCAAGTTTTTCAAATAAAACACTATGCAAAACTTATTTAATATGGTA
>NZ_LOQI01000053.1 GCF_001517915.1 Oceanivirga salmonicida
TTTATAATACTAATATTATTTATTACTAGAAAAATAAGATTATATTAATTTAATAAAATCAGTTACTTTTAAACCGAACGGTCTAACTATGAAATATAAAAAGAATGTAGCATTTCCTACATTCTCGTTTAATTATTTATATTTTTTAAAATTATTTACTTAGAAAATTTTTCATAATTTTTTACATTATTTTACTAGGGTTTAAAATCATCTTAGGGTCAAACACTTTTTTTATTGATCTCATTAATTCTAAATTTACTTCGTTTTCATATTTTTTAAAATATGGTCTTTTTCCGTTACCTATACCATGTTCTCCGGAAATCTGACCACCTAACTTTAATGCTTTTTCATATAATAAATTCATAAAATCATCAACTTGTTTTTTAAATTCTTCTACATTTTCCAAATCATTACTTAGTGCATAAATATGTAAATTACCATCGCCTGCATGCCCGAAACTTACAACCTTAAAATCATAATTGTTTTTTAAACTATTTACAAACTTAATATAATTTGCAACTTCACTAACAGGTACAACTACATCACATTCATCAAGTAATTTTGCCTGTGCTTCTATTGCTTCTAAAAATGCTCCCCTTGCAGTCCATAAATCTTTTTTTCTACTATCATTATCTGCCACATATACTTCTAATGCTCCATTTCTAAGTGCAAGTTTTGATGCTTTTTCTGCTCTTTTCAAAATATTTTCTTCATCATTTCCGTCAAATCTAACAATCAAGTATGCTTTTGCTTCAACACCATTTACATATTTAGGGAATACAAATTTTTGAGTATATTTTTCAGAATACTCTATCGTTTCACTTTCAGTAAATTCAATTGACTGTGGTTCTAATTTATTAATCGATAATTCTGGTACTAATTCTAAACATTTTTCCATATCTTCATAAGGAATAATGATAGAGATATCATATTTGGGTAAAGGTAATATTTTTAATACTATTTTAGTTATTATTCCTAATGTTCCTTCTGAACCTATTATTAAATTTAATAATGAATAACCAGATGATGATTTAGAAACTTTTGACCCAAATGTTGTTATTTCACCAGTAGGTAATACTAATTCTATTTCTCTTACATAAGCCCTTGTTGTTGAATATTTCACGGCTCTCATACCACCAGCATTTGTTGATACATTACCACCAATAGTTGCTGATTTTTCTCCTGGATCAGGTGGGTATAGATAACCCCTTTTCTCACTTTCAGTTTGTAATTGATTTAATAAAACACCTGGTTCAACTGTAACTAATAAATTTTGTTCATCATATTCTAAAATATTATTAAAAGTTGCCATATTTATTATTACACCACCATGAATTGCGACAGATGCTCCTGTTAAACCTGTACCAGCACCCCTTGCAACTATAGGTATATTATTTTCATAACATATTTTAACAACTTCTGAAACTTCATTTGTTGTATTAACGTCTACAACTATTTCAGGTTTTCCTTCTCCGTATATAGGCATTTCATCATGAAAAAAATCTTTATTAATTTCATTCCCAGAATATACTCTGCCTTGAACAACTTTTTCAATTTGTTTTTTTATATTTTCATCTATTTTATTATATTTCACAATCTACCTCTCAGATTTTATTTTTTCTATTAATAACGGTATAACTTCAAATAAGTCTCCAACTATGCCATAGTCTGCAACATTAAATATTGGAGCATTTCCATCTTTATTTATTGCAATTATAGTTTCAGAGCCATTCATACCACTAATATGTTGTATTGCTCCAGAAATCCCTATAGCAATGTATAGAGACGGACTTACTGTTTTTCCTGATTGTCCTACTTGATGAGAGTGTTTAAGCCACCCTGCTTCTACTATTGGACGTGAGCATGCAATATTGGCACCTAATATATCTGCTAACTCTTCTATCATTTTTAAATTTTTTGCACTTCCAATTCCTCTACCAACTGCAATTACTATTTCAGCATCCTCAAGTTTTATTTTTTCTAAGTTATCAATTAATATCATTTCAATTATTCTTGTTCTAATTTTTTTAGTATCAATTTCTATTTTTTCTTCAATTATATTTAAAGTTTTTTGTTTTTCAAATTTAATTTTTTTAAATACACCTGGTCTTATTGTTCCCATTTGTGGTCTTGTTTCAGGTGCAATTATTACAGCCATTAAATTCCCACCAAAAGTTGGTCTAGCCCATAAAACATTTCCATTTTCACTATCAACACTAAGTTCTGTACAATCTGCTGTTAAACCAGCATTTAGTTTTGATGCTACTCTTGGCGCTAAATCTCTACCCCTTGTAGTTGCACCTATTAATACAGTATTAGGCTTATACTTTTCAGCTATAGTTGATAAAGCATATTCATAAACTTCTGTATTATATTCAGTATATATTTCAGAAGAAACTGCTATAACACCATCTACACCATATTCTTTAAGTTCTTCTAATGCTATATTTATGGGATTACCTATAACAACTGCTATTAATTTTTGATTTAACTCTTTTGCTATCATTCTTGCTGGATTTAATAATTCTAAACCAACATTAGTACAAGCACCTAATGAATTAGTTTCAATAACAACCCACACATTTTTATACTTTGTCATAGTTTCTCCTTTTACTTAATTTTATTTTCTGCTTTTAATAAATTTACTAATTTATTTATAGCATCTTTATCATTTTGCATATTAAATATTATACTTTCTTTTTGTTTTTTTGGTGCATACATACGACTTACACGAGTTGGTGAACCATCTAAACCAATTATATCTTTATTAATATTTATTATCTCTTTAAGTGATAATACTTCTATTTCTTCTTTTAATGATTTCATTTTATTTTTCATTGTAGGAAATCTTAAATCTTTTGTCTTTGTAAAAGTAATCAATGCAGGTAAATCTGTCTCTATTATTAAATTACCTTCATCTATTTCTTTTGTTACATGTGCCTTGTCTCCCATTAACTTTATATCTAATGCATAAGTAACTTGTGGCAAATCAAGTTTACTTGCTATTTCAGGTCCTACTTGTGCAGTTTCACCATCAATAGCTTGTTTACCACAAAATATTAAGTCAAATTTTGTTTCTTTTTCTTGTATATATTTTATTGCTTCCGATAATATATAACTAGTTGCTAATGTATCTGAACCACCAAATTTTCTATCAGTTAATAAATAGGCTTTATCTGCACCAGTCGCTAAACAAGATCTTAACATTTCATCAACTTGTTTTGGACCCATTGAAATCACATAAATTTTTGTATCTTTTATTTCATCTTTTATTTCTAATGCTTTTTCTAATGCATAAGCATCATATGGATTAAGTATTTTAGGAACTCCACTACGAATTATAGTATTTTTTATAGGGTCTATTTTCACTTCTTCTGTATCAGGTACTTCTTTAACACATACCAATATTCTCATTTTTATTACCTCTTTTCATTAAAATATTCTATCATAGAAGTATGCTTTTTTCAATGTTTGTTATAATTATAACAAAAAAAGTAAATGCTATAAAAACATTTACTAATTTATGTGAAAATTAATTATTAATTGCTATAATACAATAATCATATTTCTTTTTATTTGAATTTTTTGTATTATTAATCCATATTTCTCCTTGACCAAACATTACACCTTGCCAATTATTAAAAAGATTTGTAGTATAATATTTATAAATTTTTTCCTTGAATTTATCAGTAATAATTTCATCATAGTATTTTAACAAAGTTTTTTTATTATTAATTACTTTTTTATTTCCATTTAAATTTACTTTAATTGGATAACAAATATGTTTAGAAATCCATATTCTGTCATTATTTAATATTGAATTTTTCATATCTTTTACAAAATTTTCAACTTCAACTGTTGTTCCATAAATAGAATTAGCATATCTAAATTCATATGGAGAACTAGATGTTGACTTTAATGTTAATTTAAAGTTCAACTTATTTGTTCTAGCCTTATTTTCCCAAACACCTTCAAATCTATCTGGATCATCTATAAATATTCTACCATTAAAAAATCCATTCTCTGATTTATCAATTACTTCAGTCAAAACAACATTACTATTTTTTAAATGTCCAAATAATTGAATTTTTTCCTCATTTTTTTTATATAAATAATTCCCTTTTATTTTGCCATTTTCAAATAAAAAAAGTGAAAGTTGTATTTCGTATGGACCAAGTTTACCTTGAAAATCATTCCATGTATTTGTTCGAAGCGAAAAATCAAGACTAAAAGATTTATAAGTTATAGAAAAACTTAAAAATATTATTCCTAAAATTTTTTGCATTTTAACAGTGGCCTCCTTTCTATAAATAAAATCTATATTATAATTTTTTTAATCAACCCAACTTGTAATTTTTAATTTTGGCATTTTCATTCCAAAAACTTCTTTAAGCCAAGTTGTTCTCTTAGCGTCTATCTTTTCTGTAAATTTTTCAAATTCTTCTTTATTTGTAATTTTAGCTCTATATGTAAAAAAATATGTGATGATATAATTTTTTTGTTTTGAAATTCTATATAAAGTGTACTCATCATTTTCTAATATAGTTTCAATTACTATGTCATCTGAACCGACAATTTCATAATTTTTAATAAAGTTATACTTTCCTTCCAAACTTTTATTTAATGAAATTGCAAATTCATAAGCTGACGCATCTATTTTAGTTGCTATTATAGTTAACATTTTTTCATAGTTATCAAAATTTGTTCCTTTTAATAAATATTCTTGTAAATAACCTTTATCAGCAACAGAACTCCATGCAAGTCTATATTTTTCGCCATTAAAATTTAAATTTTTAACATTGATATAGTCTTTTGCAAATTTGGTGTCAGTTGAAGCAGATACCACATATAATTTTGATTTATTACCTTTTTTTGTATCAACATTACTATCATCTTTTATTATTATAATATCAGATTCGTTGTTTTTCATACTATCTTTTGTATTACTATATGATATTACAGTTAAAAATAAAATGAATATAAGTTTTATAATTTTTTTCATAAATCCCCCCCTAATATTATTAGTTTATCTTTATATATTTACTTTGTCAATATCACAAAAAAAAAGAATGCCAATCTGACATTCTTAATTTTTTTATTCTATTACTGCTTTTACTATTTCATCTAAACTAATTCCTGCAAAGTATCTTGATAAATCAATGCTACTTAAAGCATTTCTTACACTTTCTCTTTCGTATTTAATTCCTCTAAGTACGTCTTCTACTGCCTTAACGTCTTCTATACCAAAGAAATCTCCATATATCTTGATATTTTGTATGTTTGAATCAATAATGTTTGCATAAATCTCTATTTTACCTTTTTCAAACTTGTTACTTCTCTTAATATTGTATTCAGGAGATTTTCCATAGTTCCAATCCCAATTAGCAAATTTTTCTTCTCTAGCCTTTTTAATTTCTTCTATTTCTTTTTCACTAAATACATACTCAGACATTTGTGGGTATTCTTTTTTCATATAATCTAATAATAAATCTCTAAATTTGATAACATCAATTTTTTCAGGTAATTCATTCACTATGTTCGTAACTCTTGCTCTAACTGATTTTACACCCTTAGATTCAATCTTATCTTTTGAAACCTTTAATGCACTTGCTAAAACTGACAAATCAACGTCAAATAGTAAACAACCATGATGCATTATTCTACCATTTATATATGCTTGTGCATTACCACATATTTTTTTACCATCAATTTCTAAATCATTTCTACCAGTAAATTTGGCTTCTACTCCTAAACTTTCTAATGTTTTTATTACTGGTATTGAAAAACTCTTAAAATCAAATATTTTATCTTTTACTTCATTAGTAATGATAGTATAATTTAGGTTATTATAATCATGGTAAACTGCTCCACCACCACTAATTCTTCTAACAACTTCTATATTATTTTCTCTTACATACTCTGCATTGATTTCTTCTATAGTATTTTGATGTCTACCAACTATTATTGATGGTTTGTTAATCCAAAGTATAAATATCATATCTTCATTTAATAATTTTTTAAATGCATATTCTTCTAATGCTATATTAAATTGTGTATCATTACTTTCATTTATTATATATTTCATACTAAAACCTCTTTACTTTTTCATTACATGTACTGACATATTTAAAACATCTGCGTATGCTTCATACATAGCTTCTGAATAAGTTGGATGCCCATGTATAGTTTTCATTACTTCTTCTACAGTTGCTTCAACTTCCATTAATGCTGCAGCTTCATTTATCATTTCTGCTGCTGCTGGTCCTATAATATGTACTCCTAATACTTCTCCATACTTCTTATCAGCAATAACTTTAATGAAACCATGATTTTCATCACATGCTATTGCACGACCATTAGCTGCAAAGTTAAATCTACCTATTTGTATATCATATTTTTCTTTAGCTTGTTCTTCAGTTAATCCTACTGAACCAACTTCTGGTAATGTGTATATTGCTGATGGTGTACATTGTAATTTAGCTTTTACCTTATTTCCATGAATAGCATTTTCAGCAGCAACTTCACCCATTCTAAATGCAGCATGTGCTAGCATCTTAATACCATTAATGTCACCTGGTGCATAAATACCTGGTACTGAAGTTTCCATGTATTCATTAACTTTAATTTTACCACGTTCTAATTCAAATTCAATTTCTCCCATACCTTCTAAATCAGGTACACGACCTATTGATAATAATGCTCTATCTACTATTACATCATCTTTACCATCAAGTTTTAAACGAAGTTTTCCATTTTCTTCAATAATTTCTTTTAAAGAAGTAGCTGTTAAAATATTCATACCCTTTTTGCTTAATAATGTTTGTAATGTTTTTGAAACTTCTTTGTCCATTGCTGGAACTATTCTATCCATCATTTCTACAACAGTTACCTTTGAACCAAATGTACTAAATACTTGTCCTAATTCCATACCAACTACTCCACCACCAATTATTGCTAATGTTTCAGGTACTTCATTTAATTCTAATATATCATCACTAGTCATAACTAATTTAGATTCTATACCAGGTATATTTATCTTACTTACCTTAGAACCACCAGCAAGTATAATGGTATTAGTAGTTAAAATTTTATCTCCAACAACTACATTTTTATCCTTATTAATAGTTCCTACACCTTTAAATACATCAACTTTATTGCTCTTTAATAAAGCACCTACTCCACCTACTAATGTTTTAACAACTTTATTTTTCATTTTTAAAACTTTTTCCATGTCTATTGATATATTAGAATTTTCTATCATTATTCCACGATTAGCAGCATTATGTACGCCTTCTATTATCTCAGCATTATGTAAGTATGCTTTAGTTGGTATACATCCTCTATTAAGACATGTTCCACCTAATTCATCTTTTTCTATTATTGCAACTTTACCACCAATTTGTGCTGCTTTTATAGCGGCAACATAACCAGCAGGTCCACCACCAATAACAACTGTATCATATTCTACATCTTTTTTATCTCTTGCAACTTCTTTGCTTTCAACTTTTACTTCTTTTTCAACTTTTGCAACTTCTTCAACTACTTCTTCTTTTTTAACTTCTGATTTACCAGTAGGTACTTGTTCACCTTCTGCACCTAAATAACCTATTATTTCAGTTACAGGTACTGTTTCTCCATCTTCTTTTAATATTGCTAATAGATAACCATCTTCTTCTGCTTCTAATTCCATACTAGTTTTATCAGTCATGATTTCTAAAAGTAATTCTCCTTCTTTTACGAATTCTCCTACTTTTTTATTCCATTTAACAATTTGCCCTTCTGTCATATCAATTCCAGCTTTGGGCATAATAACTTCTAATGCCATTTTTTATTCTTCTCCTTTATATTAACATTGTAATTGGATTTTCTAACAATTCTTTTAAGTCTTTCATAAATTTAGCACCTGCTAAACCATCAACTACTCTATGATCTATTGTTAATCCTAAACTCATTATTGGTCTTATAACTATCTCACCATTTACAACTACTGGTTTTTCAATAGTTGAACTTACACCTAAAATAGCAGAGTTTGGTTGATTAATTATAGGTCCAAATGATTGAACTCCAAACATTCCTAAATTACTTATAGTAAATGTTGAACCTTGAAGTTCATTAGGTGATAATTTCATATCTAATGCTTTTTTAGTTACTTCTTTCATTTTAACTACTAATTCAGATAATTTCATCTTTTCGGCATTATACACTACTGGTGTTAATAATCCCTCATCAAATCCTACTGCAATTGCTAAATTTACATAATCATGCATTTCAATGAACTTACCATCTGGTGTTAATGATGAATTTAAATATCTATGTTTTTGTAATGTTTTAATAACTGCTAATGAAATTAAATCAGTTATTGTAATTTTTTTACCTGTTCCATTCATTATTGGATCTATAAGTTTTTTTCTAAGCGCTATTGCTTCAGACATATCTATATCATAATTAAGTGTAAATGTAGGTGCAGTTAGATAACTTTCTAACATACGCTTTGATATAACTTTTCTCATTGCAGTCATAGGTACTAACTCTACATTACCATATTTATTAGGTTCATCTTTATTTTCATTAACTTCTACTTTTGTATCTACACTAGTTTTTTCAATAATTTCTGATTTAATAAATGGTAAAATATCTTCTTTAACTATTTTACCTCTTACACCACTACCTTTTATGCCTTCTAAATTTATATTATTTACTTCGGCCATTTTTTTAGCTAATGATGTTATCTTTATTACTGAACTTTTTGTATATATTTCAACATCATCTTTATGTACTCTACCTAATGCCCCTGTTCCTTGTATTAAAGATAAATCTAAGTTAAAATCTCTTGCTAATTTTCTGGCAGCTGGTGTTGCTCTTAATAATTTTTTACCCATTTTTACCACTATCCTTTATTAACTGTTTTTCTTATTGCTTCTTTAATACTTTCTACTGTTGGTATCATAGCCATTTCTAAGTTTTGAGCATATGGCATTGGAACATCTTCTCCTGCACATCTTCTAATTGGTGCATCTAAATAATCAAATGCTTCTGATTCAGAAATTAATGCTGAAATTTCACCTATATACCCACTAGTTTTATGTGCATCATTTACTAATACAACTTTACCTGTTTTCTTAATTGAATTTATTATTATATCTTTGTCTAATGGAACTAATGTTCTAGGATCTACTACTTCTACTGAAATTCCTTCTTCTTCCAATTCATTAGCAGCCTTCATAACTCTTGAAACCATTTTTCCATAAGTTACAACTGTTATATCTGTTCCTTCTTTTTTAATTTCTCCAACTCCTAATGGAATAATAAATTCATCATCCAAAGGTACTTCTCCTTTTTGATTAAATTCTGACTTATATTCTAATATTACTACTGGATTATTATCTCTTATTGAGGCTTTTAATAATCCTTTCATATCTCTTGGTGTTCCTGGTGCTACTACTTTAAGACCAGGTATATGAGTGAACCAACTTTCAAGTGATTGTGAATGTTGTGCTGCTGAACCTACTCCATTTCCTGCCGCGCATCTATATGTAACAGGAACACTACCTTTACCACCAAACATATATCTAGTTTTAGCAGCTTGATTTACTATTGCATCCATTGCTATAACAACAAAGTCCATAAATGTTAAATCCACTATTGGTCTTAACCCTGTCATAGCTGCACCTGCTGCTGATCCTGCTATTGCAGATTCAGATATAGGACAATCTCTTATTCTTTCTTCTCCAAATTCTTCTAACATACCTACTGAAGTTCCAAAATCTCCACCAAAAATACCAACGTCTTCTCCCATTAAAAAGACATTTTCATCTCTTCTCATTTCTTCTGACATCGCTAAAATTATTGTATCTCTAAAACTCATTAATTTAGTTTTTTCCATTTAATTCATCTCCTTATTAATTTGCATATACATCTTCAAAAGCTGACTCTATTGGTGGTTCTGGACTATTTTCCGCAAATTCCACAGCAGCCTTTATTCTTGTGTCAACATCTTTGTCTATATCATCTAATTCTTTTTCGTCAACAATTTTTTCAGAAATTAAATAATTTTTTAATTGTAATATAGGGTCTTTTTTCTTCCACATATCTACTTCTTCTTTTGTTCTATATTTACCTGGATCTGATGATGAATGTCCAAACCATCTATATGTAACACTTTCAATTAATACTGGTCCATTTCCTGCTCTAACATATTCAACGGCTTCTTTAAATTTTTCATAAACGTCTAATACTTTATTTCCATCTTCTATGAACATACCCTTAATTCCATATGCAGTACTTCTTTTATAAATATGATCTATATTAGTCATTTTCTTAATATCTGCACTAATACCATACCCATTATTTATTGAATAGAATATTACTGGTAAATTCCATACTGATGCTAAATTTAATGCTTCGTGAAAACTTCCTTCATTAGTTGCTCCATCTCCAAAAATACAAACAACTATTTTACCAGTTTTTTTCATTTTTTGAGTTAATGCTGCTCCACATGATATACCGTGTCCACCACCAACTATACCATTAGCGCCTAAATTTCCACTTTCAAGGTTTGAAATATGCATAGATCCACCTTTTCCTTTACAAACCCCAGTATATTTACCTAAGATTTCAGCCATCATAGCATTTATGTCTATTCCTTTAGCTAATGCTTGTGCATGTCCTCTATGATTTGATGTTATAATATCATCTGCATCTAATGCTGCTAATGCTCCTATACTTGCCGCTTCTTCACCAACTGAAAAGTGCGTCATTCCTGGCACTTTACCTTTTTTTACTAATTGTGCTACTTTAAGATCAAAAATTCTAGCTTCTTGCATCTTTATATACATGTCTAGTAGTTGATTTTTGTCAAGTCCTTTCATACTAATACCTCCATTAACTTATATTTTCTATATACTATATTATATTCCTAAAATGCAATAATAGCAATTTTTATTAATTAATTATTATATTCACTAAGTTTTATTTATATTTTATTTATTTTACCTATAGAATTAATTATAAAAAGATGTGCATGTTCCATATAGTGGAACAGCACATCCTGTATATTTATATTAAATTTAAAGCATAAATATATTTTTCTTTTTCAATTTCCAAACCGTTATATATTTTTGCTCCTTTAATTTCATATTTTAATAATAAAGAAGTTTTTTCTGGTTTAAAAATTAAGTCAATTACATTTTTACATTTTATAACATTATTATTTTCTAACATACATGTATTTTCGGCATTTTCCATACCTAAATGTGTAGTATTAATAATAAAATCCGCTGACTTCATATTAGTAATCTCAACTTTTTTTATTCTTCTATCTCCAACTCCTAAATTCATAGGTTCTTCTGTTATACTTGCAATAAAAACAGTCAAATTATACTTATCTTTTAAAACCTTATACACCATTCTAGAGTTTTCAGAACTACCTAATAATAGAACTCTTTTATCATTCATATCTATATTATTTTTTTCTAAAAAATTAGAAAAGGCGTTATATAATAAATTTTCTTTTATAATTTCGCCATCTTTTATATAAATAAAATTAGACATATTTTCATATTCAGATGAAATAAAAATTGCTCTATATTTTTTTGACTCTATTAATTCATTTAATTCATCAATACTAATATTTAATTTTGTATATTTTAAAGATTTTTCTTTTAAAAATTTTTCTAGTATATCAAAACTAGGGTATTGTTCTACTATATATATCATCTTACTTACCTTTTAAACTTTCTAACTCTTTAACACTAAGTTCTCTATATTCTCCATAGTCAAGAGTATTATCTAATTCTAATTTATTCATTTTAACCCTTTTTAAAAATATTACTTCATTACCTACTGCTAAAAACATTTTTTTTATCTGATGAAATTTACCTTCGGTAATAGTTAAATGACATGTCTTATCAGTTAATATTTCAAGTTTAGCATCACTTTTAGTAATATAGTCCCCAATATCTACACCTATTTCAAGTTTTTTAATTTGAATGTCATCAATTATATTTTTGGTTTCAACATAGTATGTTTTAGGAATATGTTTTTTAGGACTTAATAACTCATGAGATAGTTTACCATCATTAGTGAGTATCAATAAACCCACTGTATCTATATCTAATCTACCTAATGGAAATAAGTTATATGTACTGTAATTAGAATTTAATAATTCTGTTACTACCTTGTATTTTTTATCTTCTGTTGCACTTATATACCCACTTGGTTTATTTAACATAATATAAATATATGGTTTATATTCAACTTTTTTATATGATACAGTTATTATATCGTTATTTTCATTAATACTAAATGGTCTAAAAAATG
>NZ_LOQI01000054.1 GCF_001517915.1 Oceanivirga salmonicida
GATGAGAAAAGATTGATTTTAGATTTATTAACTAATTTTAAAAATAATATCATAGATAATAAAAATAAAACTGCAATATATAATACAATAATTAAAGAAGAAAATATAATATTAGATTACGAAGCAATTAATATTGAACATGCAGTATCAAAATCACTAAGTATACTAGAAAAAGAATATATAGATAAATCATATACTAATGAAGTTTTAAAAATATTAAAAAAATCTCCTGATTTTATAATCATATATAATGGAGTTATTATACCTCATACAAAAAATAAAAATAATGTATTTAAAAGTGGAATGTCAATAATTTATTTAAATAAACCTATAAAAATGAAAAATATTAATGAAAAAATAGAAGTAATTGTTAGCTTTGCAATAAAAGATGAAAAAGATTTAACAGATATGATTTTTACTATGATAACAAAAGTCTTTAATAATGATTTTAAAGATTTGCTTATTAAAAAAAACAAATTAAAAATAATTGAATATTTAAATGATAAGAAGAAGGATTAATTTATAAAATAGAAGGGAATTTTGATATGTTTAGTAAAGAATTAATATTTTTAGATTATGAATTTTTGGACTCAAATGATTTTTTTAAATTTATAAGTTCAAAATTAGAAGAATTGGGAATAGTAAAAGAAAGTTATTTAAATTCTATCCTTGAAAGAGAAAAAAGTTTTCCTACAGGTATAGAAACAAAATTTGGAATAAATATAGCAATACCTCATACTGTGTGTACTCATACTAATAAGGAAGTAATAGCAATAACAAGATTATCCAAACCCCTTAAATTTTATTCTATTGAAAATGACAATAAATTATTAGATGTTAAATTGATATTTAATTTATTAGTTGTAAATCCAGATAATCAAATAAAATTTTTAATGAGTTTTATGAAAATTTTTCAGGATTATAATTTGCTTAAATTTTTAATGATTGAAAAAGATATTGATAAAATTATAGAAAAATTAAATGTTTTTATTGAAAGGGAGAGATGATAAAATGAAAAAAATTATTGTAGCATGCGGGGGTGCAGTAGCAACTTCAACGGTAGCGGCTAATAGAATAAAACAGTTATGTATGGAAAATAATATTGATATAGAAATTGTTCAGTGTAGAATTAGTGAAATAGAAGCTAATTTAGATAAAGTTTCTCTAATAGCTACTACAATGAAAACAAAAAAAGACTATGGTGATATACCTGTTATAACTGTTATGGGATTTATTAGTGGAATAAATGAAGATGCATTAATTGAGAAAATATTAAAAATATTAAAATAAGGGGGTAAATTTTATGCAATTTATTAAGTATATTTTAGATGTAGGACCAGCAGTTATGTTACCATTGGTAATATTGATAATTGGGTTAAGTTTTGGTCTTAAAATTGGTAAAGCCTTTTATTCAGCATTATCAATTGGAATTGGGTTTGTTGGTATAGGGCTTATAGTTGGACTAATGCAAACAAGCATAGGACCAGCTGCAAAACAAATGGCTGAAAATTTTGGGTTAAGTTTAAATGTCGTTGATTTAGGTTGGCCTGGTAGTAGTCCAATGACTTGGGCAAGTAGTATAGCTATTGTTGCAATACCTATAGCTGTATTAGTAAATATAGTAATGTTAATAACTAAAACAACTAAAGTAGTAAATGTAGATATATGGAATATATGGCATATGACATTTACGGGAGCACTGGCTTATATAGCAACATCTAATTATTGGATAGGAATAGGTGGAATTATTGTACATGCTATAATATCTTATAAATTTGGAGATTGGTTTAGATATGATATTGAAGGATATTTTGGAATGGAGGGTATAGCAGTTCCTCATGGGACATCAGCTTATTGTGCACCATTTGCTGTAGTAACTGATGCAATAATTGATAAAATACCTGGAATTAATAAAATTAAATTAGATAACGAAAAAACTGATAAATATTTAGGTATGTTTGGAAATCCAATAATCGTAGCATTTATTTTAGGTATAATAATAGGACTTTTAGCGAAATATAATTTTCAACAAACAACACAATTGGCAGTTAAAGTTGCAGCAGTTATATATTTAATGCCAAGAGTAATAAAGCCAATTATGGAAGGATTATTACCGATTTCTGAAATAGCTAAACAAAAATTATCAAATAAATTTAAGGGAGAAAAATTTTTAATAGGATTAGATCCAGCATTATTATTGGGAGATCCATTAGTAGTTACAAGTGGATTAATATTTATACCATTAACATTATTGATAGCATTATTAGTGCCAGGTAATAGAGTTTTACCATTTGGGGATTTAGCTACAATGGGATTTTTTATAGCCATGGCAGTTGCAATACATAATGGTAATTTATTTAGAACAATTATAAGTGGTTCAGTAATAATGTATATAACAATATGGATTTCAAATCAAACAATAGGATTACATACACAATTAGCCAAAAATGCAGGATCTCTAGAAAATATTACAACTCAAGTGGCTTCATTAGATCAAGGTGGGTCACCAATTACTTATATTTATACTCAAATAGTTAATAATACAAATATGATAGGATTAATTGTAATATCTTTAATCTATTTTACAGGTTTAATAATGACATATAAAAGATTTAAAAAATTAGAAAAATTAAATAATTTAAAATAATGAAAGGGAATTTATGAAAGCATTATATTTAATAGAAAATTCTAAAATAAAATGTTTAGAAGTTGAAAAACCAAAAGTAGAAAAAAAAGGTGATATACTAATGAAAATAGTTTATACCGGAACTTGTGGTTCGGATTATGTTAGATTTTTTGAAAATCAAGCAAAAAAATATCCAATAATATTGACACATGAATTTTGTGGAATAGTTGAAGATAATAATAATTCAAATAAATTTTCTAAAGGAGATTATGTAGCAGCAATTCCTTTAATACCAGATTTTGAAGATGAAGAAAGTAAAAAGGGAAATTATTCTTTATGTAAAAATTATGGGTTTATAGGTTCAAGACAAGATGGAGGACTACAAGAATATATAGTTTTAAATGAAAAAAATTTAATTAAATTACCAAAAGATTTAGAATTAAAAAAGGCAGGTTTTTTAGAACCTATAACAGTGGTATTACATGGACTTAAAATAGCTAAATTAAAAGAAATTGATATAAAAAAAATAGCAATAATTGGAATGGGGACGATTGGTATATTAGCGTTACAAATTTTGAAATATTATGGTTATGATGTTTCTTGTTTTGATATAGATGAAGAAAAATTAAGATTATCTAAAAAATTTGGAGCCAATAGATTAGTAAATAATAAGAACATAGAAGAATTAAAATTAAATTATAATGAGTATGACTTAGTAATAGAAACAAGTGGAGCAACTCAAAGTTTTTATATAAGTAACTCATTAGCAGCTAAAAAAGGTGAGATTTTGTATATAGGAACACCACATGAAAATTTATTATTTGATTTTAAAAAATATGAATTAATAAATAGAAAAGAATTAACAATTAAAGGTTCATGGATGAATTATTCAAAACCTTGGCCAGGCAATGAATGGACAGAAGCGTTAGAATTGTTAAGAAAAGGAGCCATTATTGTTGAAGATTTGATAGGTAAATATGTTACACTTGATACTTTTGAAACAATTTTAGAAGATTATAAAAATAGAAAAATTTCAGGCAAAATTGTAGTTAAGGTTTCAGAAATATAAAATAATATTCTTATAAATAGGAGATAAACTATGATAAATATACTTAAATATAATGATGTAGAAATTAAAGTTAAAAATAAAGGGGCAGAATTATTTTCGGTAGTAGTAGATGGGGAAGAATTTATTTGGAATAAAAAAGAAATTTGGTCAAAATCATCACCTATATTGTTTCCATTTGTTGGAGATTTAATAGATGCTAAGTATAAATATATGGGGAGAGTATATAATTTTGGAACGAAGCACGGCTTTGCAAGAGATAAAAACTTTGAATTATTAGAAAAAACTAATAAAAAATTAAGTTTTATACTTAAATCAAATTTTGAAACTAGAAAAATATATCCGTTTGATTTTGAGCTTATATTAAATTATGAGATATTGTCAAAAAATAGTATAAAAATGGAATATATTGTAAAAAATATAGGAAATAATAATATGTATTTTTCATTAGGGTATCATACTGCATTTATATTACCTAATAATTATGAAGATTATTATTTGGAATTAGATAAATTTTCTAGAATTGAATCTTTATTATTAAAAAATGGATTTGTGTCAACAACTGAAAAAAGATTAATAAAAGAATATTCTAATAAAATAATTATTATAGATGAAATTTTTAATGGAGATGCAATAATATTAAACGGCGATATTACAAAAAGAACACAAATAATTGATAAAAACTCTAATAGAAAAATAACAGTAATACATGATGAAAATTTTGATTATATTACATATTGGAGACCTAAAAATTCTAATTTTATATGTATAGAACCTTGGTATGGTATATCAGATTTTTTGGAGAGTGATCAAAATATAGAGACTAAAAAGGGAATAAAAATTATTAAGAAAAACGAGATATTTAATTCAAGTTTAATATATAAATTTGAAAAATAAGATTTAAATTTTAATTTAGATAAAGCATTTAATGAAGCAGAAAAAGCCGGGTAGAATTTTGAAAATTTTTATTCGGTTTTTTTGTTGATGGTCAAATATTGTGGACTTTATAGAATTTTTTATCTTTTCAAAATTAATAATCAAGGTATACTAATAATGTAGAATTTACATATAGTGAAAGGGGTTTTTATGAAGAGAGTATATTTGTTTTGTAATGCAGGGATGTCAACTAGTTTAGTAGCTAGTAAAATGCAAAAAGTTGCTAATGAGCATAATTTACCTATAGAAGTTAAAGCATTTTCAGATGCTAAAATGGCTAGTATAGTTGAGGAATTTCATCCAGATGTTATTTTGTTAGGACCACAAGTTAAATTTAAATATGAGGAAACAAAACAAAAATATGAATCACAGGGAATATTAGTTGAAGTAATAGATTTAGTAGAATATGGTAATGTAGATGGAGAAAGAATTTTAAAAAGAGCAATAAAATTATTAAAAGGGGGTAAATAATATGTTGGAGAAAATAGAACGTATTTTGTCGCCTATAGCAATAAAACTTGGAAATAATAAAGTTTTAATATCTATTCGTGATGGGTTTTTAGTAACAACACCATTATTAATAGTAGCATCAATTTTTTTAGTTATAGCTAATTTCCCTATAAAAGGGTATGATGCTTTTGTAGCAAGACTATTTGGTGAAGGTTGGGCAAGTAGATTATCCCCAATTATAAATTCAACTTTTGGAGTAATAGCTTTAGTTGGTTCAATGGGAATAGGATATTCTTATGCAAAACAATTAAAAGTTGATCCTATTGCTGGTGGAGCAGTTTCATTAGTAGCATTTTTAATATTAACACCTCAATCACACACATTGGGTGAAAATGTTTCATTTAAAGGATTTGCTTTTGGGAATTTAGGATCAGCAGGGTTATTTGTTGCAATGATATCAGCATTAATTGCGGTTAAAATATTTGCAAGTATTACTAAAAAAGGTTGGGTTATTAAATTACCAGAAGGAGTACCGCCTGCAGTTACAAATTCATTTGCTGCATTGATTCCAAGTGCATTTGTTATGTTTACGTTCTTATTAATAAATATTATATTTTCATTTACTGGTTATGAATATGCACATAACTTTGTTTATCAAATATTACAAGCTCCATTGGTTAAATTTGGTAGAAGTGTTATATTTGAACCAATTTACCAATTCTTATCAACATTATTCTGGTTCTTTGGTATAAATGGGCCTGCAGTTACTAATACTATATTTGCACCTATACATTTATCATTAACTACAGAAAATCTAGAAGCTTTTCAAGCTGGTATGAAATTACCTAACATATTTACAGGACCATTTGGAGATTTCTTTGGTAACTTTGGTGGTGGAGGATCAACACTATCATTAGTATTACTTATGATATTTAGAGGTAAGTCAGAGCGTATGAAAAAATTAGGTAAATTATCTATATTACCAGGTATATTCGGAATAAATGAAATGGTTATATTTGGTTTGCCAGTAGTATTAAACCCAATTATATTAATACCATTTTTGACAGTACCATTAATGAATATTATACTATCAACAATAGTTACTAAAATAGGTATAATACCATATACAACAGGTGCATCATTGCCATGGACAACTCCATTATTCTTTAGTGGTTGGTTATCAACTGGAAGTATTATTGCGGGAGTATTCCAAATTTTATTAGTATTCTTAGGATGTTTAGTTTATTATCCATTCTTTAAGGTATTAGATAATCAATTTTTAGGTGATGAAACAACAAAAGTAGATAAAAAAGGTGATGAATTAGATGATATGTCATTAGATGATATTTCATTTGATTAATATATATATAAGGAAAAATTCAACAGGGTATAAATTTGTTGGACTTTTTTAGGAAGGAATAAAATGAGAGTAGTACTATTTTTTGATCAAATACAAGCTGGTGCAGGAGGAAAAGAACGACCTAATGTACCTTTGGCGGTAGAAAAAGGTGGAATAGGTGCTTATTTAACATTTAGTACATATTTAACTAACGCAAATGTGATAGCAACAACATATTGTGGAACTTCGTATTTTGATGAAAATAAGGAAGAAGTTAAAATAAAGATGATAGGATTACTAAAAAAAGTAAAAGCAGATATAATTTTATGTGGCCCTTGCTATAATTATGAACCTTTTGCAAAAATGGCAACTGAGATGGCAAAAGAAGTAAAAGATAAATTACCTGAATGCAAAAGTATAGTAATGTGTTCAAAAGAAAATGAAGAAATAATAAATAAATACAAAAATGAATTAATAATGTTAAAAATGCCTAAAAAAGGTGGAGTAGGATTAAGTGAATCATTTAGGCATTTAGCAGAAGTAATGGAAGTTTTGGGAAATAATGAAAATCACGAAAAAATAAAAAAGTATATGTTTTAAAGAGGGAATATGAAATTAAATAAAATAAATTTATTTTTAAAAAATGTAAATAATTATTTAGAAATTTTAAAACGTATTATTATTATTATTTCATTTATAATAATATTAATATTATTATTATTTGGAATTAGTTTGAAATTACTATTATTTATAATTTTATTAAAATTATTTTTTGATAGATACTATAAATATATTAATTATTCAAAAAAAAATGAAATTTTTAAAATAGTAAAAGATTTTTTTCAGATTATATTTTTGATTATATTGTTATATCGCTTGAAAGAATATCCTAAAATTATGCTTGAAACTAAAAATATAAATATTGTATTAATAAGAAATTCTATTATAGAAATAAAGGATTATGATACTATTATTTATTATTTGAATAATATTAAATTTTTATTTGAACTTGGAATGTTATTTATATTTATTTTAGTAGAAATATTTTTTAATAAAATATTAAGTGATATAAATAAAAAAGAAGAAGAACTTTTTATTGCTAATAATATAAGTAATATAAATAATATAGGAGATTTTATTGAAAATGAAAAAATTATTAAAAATTAAAAGTAAAATAAAAATAAAAATTATCAACAAAGAATTTAGTCTTTTTGTATTTGGGATATTATTAACTTTTATTATTTATATTTTAAGTAATTATAATGATACGATAAAAGAAATAAATAAAGAAGAATTTATCATAGAATATGATTTTTATAAAGTTTTCATTATGTATATTATTGTATTATTGATTATAATGTTATTAATAGATTTAAAAAAAAATAGAAATATAAAAAAGAATATACTAGTAGTTATTGGGATTATAATTATGATAGCCTATATTTTATATTTTAAGAAAGATTTAACAATAAATAATATAATAATGGTATATGTTTTTTATTTAATTACTGAAGTTTTTAATGTGGGTTTAAATGTAGTTAAATACAAAAAGGCAGTGAATTATATTGAATATTTAGAAAATATGAGGAGAATATAATATGTGGGGAATGATAGCAACTTGGCGTATGGCATTAGAAGGTGTTACAAAGGCAAGTGAATTATTAGATAAAAATCAATTTGCAGGAGATGCTATAGAATTAGCAATAAAAGAGGTGGAGAATTTTCCTTACTATAAATCAGTAGGTTATGGAGGACTTCCAAATGAAAAAATGGAAGTAGAACTAGATGCCGCATATATGGATGGAACTAATTTTAATTTTGGAGCAGTCTGTGCTATAAAAGATATTGCTAATCCTATTTCTGTAGCTAGATCACTTAGTAATTTAACTGTAAATAATGTTTTAGTTGGTGATGGTGCAAAAGAGTATGCTATAAGTCAAGGATTTGAAGGAAAAAACATGCTTACAGATAGAGCCAAAATACATTATAATAACAGATTATATGATATGAAAGAAACTAAAAAATTAAAAGCATATGATGGACATGATACTGTTGGTATGGTTGCATTAGATAAGAATAAAAATATGGTTGTAGGAACATCTACTAGTGGTTTATTTATGAAAAAAAGAGGTAGAGTAGGTGATTCTCCATTTATAGGTTCTGGTCTTTATGTGGATAGTAGTGTAGGTGGAGCAAGTGCAACAGGTTTAGGAGAAGACCTTATGAAAGGTGTGATATCTTATGAAATTGTTAGATTAATGAAAGAAGGTATGCATCCTCAAAAGGCTTGTGAGAAAGCAACATTTGATTTAGAAGAAAAACTAATAAAATTTCGTAAAAATGTTGGAGATATTTCAGTAATAGCTATGAATAATAAAGGTGAATGGGGAGCAGCTTCTACAATTGACAATTTCTCATTTGTTGTATCAACACCTGCTGAAAAAAATAAAGTTTATAGAACAAAAAGAATTAAAAATAAGATGATACATGAAATCGCAACTAAAGAATGGCTAGACAAATATTTAGAAGACAGAATGAAGCCTTTAGAAATAAAGAGTTAAATGGGGGTGAGTAAATGATGAAAAGATTTTTAAATTTAGAATCAAGTGAAATGATAAATCTTAGCAAGGATGAATTATTTCAATCAATAAAAGCCAGTGAAGGAAGGATTATTGTATCTGAAAATGTTGTAGTAAGTCAACCCTTAGTATCTAGTATTACTAATTGTGAGGTTGCTAGAGCATTTGGAGCTGATTTGATTTTACTTAATATTTTTGATTTATTTAATCCCGAAATAGCAGGATTAAAAAAATGTGATAATCCTATAATAGAGTTAAAAAAATTAGTAGGAAGACCTATAGGTGTAAATTTAGAGCCTATTGATTTAGAAGCACAAATGTTAGAAGAAAGAGCTATTTTAAATAAAGGAAGGCAAGTAAGTTTAGAAAGTGTTAAGAGAGCACAAGAATTAGGTTTTGATTTTATATGCTTAACAGGAAATCCTGGAACAGGTGTTACTACTGATACAATAGCTAAAGCAATTACATTAGTTAAAGAAAATTTTAGTGGTTTAATTCTAGCGGGTAAAATGCATGGTGCAGGAACTAGTGAAGATATATACGATAAAAAATCAATTATTCAATTTATTGAAGCAGGTGCAGATGTAATAATGATACCATCACCTGGGACAGTTCCTGGAAGTAGTATAGAAAAATGTACGAATATAGTTGAATTTATAAAATCAAAAGGGAAATTAACATTAGGAGCAATAGGAACAAGTCAAGAAAGTTCTAATATAGAGACTATAAGACAAATAGGATTATATAATAAGATGATAGGTTTTGATATGCATCACATAGGGGATGCAGGGTATTGTGGGTTAGCTGATTTTGAGAATATTATGGAACTATCAATAGCAGTTAGAGGTAAAAGACATACACTTAAAATGATGTGTTCTTCAATAAATAGATAGTTAATTGGAGGCTGAAATGAAAAAAATATTGATTTATTTATCAATGATATTTTTAATGTTTTCTTGTGTAAATAAAAGTCAAGAAAAAGAGGAAATTATAAAAATATATAATTATAAACAAGAACTTATAAAAGAAGTTAAAGATAAAGAAACATTAGATTATTTTTCTATACTTATAGGTAAATCGACTGAAAATATGGGGAATAATTCTAGTTTTCCATTGGTGAAAATTCCAGAAGATGCTGAAAAATCTTTGACTTATGAATTTATTAAAAAAAGAGAAGATGGCAAAATAATTAATGTTAAATTTTTTGTATATTCAAATTATAAATATTTAACTTTAAAAATGCCTGTTATACCTGAAATTAGTTGGGAACTTTCAGATGAAGATTACGAAAAATTAACGAATTTAGAAAAAATAAATAATTAAAAATATTTTTTGGAGGGATTTTTATGTTTTTTGAAATGAAGGGTATATTTAGTAAGTATAAAGAAGAAATACGAAATTTTAATAATATTGTACTGTATTATTTAATTTGTCTAGTTCTTATATATTTATATCGTAAAGGTATTTCAAAAATTTATACGGCATTTATAAATTATTTTAAGATTTTTGAAACAGATTTAGTATCATTATATTCAACAGTTATTGATTTAGTAGTTGTTATTATTGTAGTTAGATTCTTTTTAAAACATAGTTTTTCTGCTATGGGATATGGAAAAGAAAACATTGTTAGAAAATATTTTAAAGGTGTATTATTTGGATTTATGCTATTTTTTATTTGTTTTTCAGCATTATATTTAATGGGGTATGTGAATATAGGATTTTCAACTAATTTTAATATGGTATTATTAATATTATATGTTTTTGGTTATATGATACAAGGTATGGCTGAAGAAGTAGCATTAAGAGGATTTTTCTTTTCAGAAATTTCAAATATATTTGGAATTTTACCAGGAATGTTATTATCAAGCTTCGCTTTTTCTGCACTCCATCTTGGTAATTCAGGTATGACTGTTTTAGCATTTATAAATTTAGTATTATTTGGTATTTTTGCAGCCTTAATTTATTATCTTACTGAAAATTTGTGGTTTGTTGGAGGGCTTCATTCTATGTGGAACTTTACACAAGGTAATATATTTGGTTTTGAAGTATCAGGTTATGTTTCAGATACGAGTATATTAAGTAGTAGTATTCCTGAAAATAATACGATTATTACAGGTGGAATTTTTGGAATTGAAGGTTCTATAATACTTACTTTTATATATATTGTATTAATAATTATTTCGGTGAGAATGATTTTAAAAAAATGTGAAAAATATAAATTTATTTTAAATTAAATATTAATAGATTTATTTATATATTAATTAATATGAAAAAGGAGTTAAACAAAAAATATTTGTAAACTCCTTTTATATTTAGTTATAATTTTCTAAAATAACATTCTTATTTAGGACATATAGCTATACATCTTGCAGGGAAGCCGGCAAAATCTTTACCTTTAGGGAATCCACAGAAAATAAGGGAACCTTTTGGTGGTAATTCTGAAAGATTTTTTAATAATTCTATTTCATATCTATCTTGTTCTAATATATAATATTCCATAATTAAACCATCTTTTGCACCATTTACTGCTGGATCAGTATCCGAAGTTTCATGACCTATAGCCTTTATATTTCTTTCTTCTACTAAAAATTTAAGAACTTCCATTGACCAACCTGGATAATGTTTGTTACCTTCACTATCGCAGTTATCTAAATCATCTTTTTTGGACCAATCTGTTCTAAGAGCAACAAAAGAGTTTTCAGGTATTTTATCATATTTATCTTCCCATTTTTTAAAATCTTCTAATTTCACAGAATAGTCTGGGTCATTTTTAACTATATCAGAAATATCAACTACACAAAGTGGTAATATCATTTCATCTGGAACTAATTTATCAAGCAATCTATTTCCTTCGACAAAATGACCAGGTGCATCAACATGTGTTCCATATTGCCCAACTAATGTAAATTCATTTACATAAAAACCGTGTTCTTTTAAGTTAAATTTAGTACTAATATCCATTGGTTTAAATCCAGACCAATGTGTAGTTTCAGGAGATAGTTCGTGTGTTAAATCTATAAATTTGCATTCATTTCTCCATCTATTTAACTCATCCCATAATTTTAAATCCATAATTATAACCTCCTTTAATACCTTTATTAATATTATTATATTATGATAATATACATAGTCAATTTATAATATTATTGAAAAAAAATTAAATCATGATAGAATATACTATAATGTTTTAATGTATAATGGAGGTTAGAATGCAATTAAAAGACACAGATTTATT
>NZ_LOQI01000055.1 GCF_001517915.1 Oceanivirga salmonicida
AGAAATGAAAAATTAAATGTTGGTATAGGTCTATATGTAGTTGATGAAAGACAAAGTGGACACTTTAAACAAGTATTTGAAATTTCAAAAATGTTAGGTGGAAACTATGAATATAAAAAAGAACATACAGCATTTGGTATAATGAGATTTGGTGATGGTGCAATATTTTCATCAAGAGGTGGAAATGTAATACATTTAATTTTTCATTTCTATATTTTATAGTTGCTAAATCAGAAGTTGAATATAGGAAACTACCATCTTTTTTTCTAACTATACAAGGTGGTAATGAAGTTTCTTCATCAAAGAATACAACTAAAGCACCTTCATCTTCTTTTGCAATTCCTTTTTTAGTAACATCTTCTAATACTGAAGGCATCATGTCATTATAAAATGATTCTCCATTTACTAATTCAAATTTTATACCTAATCTGCTATATACTTTTTCATATTCTGTCATTGAAGATTGTATGAACTCTCTCCATAAAGCATTATTAACAGGATCACCTATTTGAACTTTTCTTAATTCTTCCCTTGCTTTTTCATTAAGACTGTCATCAAGTTTTGCTTCATTAGCAAATTTAACATATAGTCTTTCTAATTCCTCAATTGGATCTTTTTCATATGCTTTTTTATCTAGCCAAAGATTATAAGCAACTATAAGTTTACCAAATTGTGTTCCCCAGTCTCCTATATGATTATCTCCATACACCTTAAAACCTAACTCTTGATAAATTTTCTTTAAAGAATCTCCTATTATTGTAGATCTTAAATGCCCTACATGCATTCTTTTTGCAATATTAGGTGATGAATAATCTATAGCAACTATTTTAGAATTATCAATTCCATAATCATATTTTTCATTACCAATTTTTAATGTTTCTTTATTTAATATGTCATTTTTTACAAATATATTTATGAACCCTGGTCCTGCTGATTCAATTTTTTCAATTATTCCTTGTCCATCAAAATTTTCAATCAATTCATTAGCAATTTGTAAGGGTTTCATACCAAGTTTTTTAGAGTTTTGCATAGCAAAATTACTCTGAAAATCCCCAAATTCAACTTTTGTAGAGTTTTGCACACTACTTTCATCAATACTTATATTAAATGTTTTTTCTATATTATAGTTCAAAACATCTAAAACTTGATTTATCAATATTTTCATACTTTACCTCCGTTTTATAGATTATACTATAGTTTATAAGTAGTGTCAATATAGAAAATACAGAGACTAAACATAAAAAAATACCCTTATTTAACTATTTTTCACTTCTAATTAACATAAATTCTAAATTCCCATCAAATGTTAAATTTCCATATTTATATGGAACAATAAAATTATCTCCTTTTTTTATAGATATATTATTTATACTTCCACTTCCATTTATTACACAAACAATTAAAAAGTTTTCATTATTTTCAATTAAAACTTTTTCATTTATTTCATATTTTTTTACACTAAAATAGTTATTTTTTACTAATAATTGACTATTTTCTGTTTTTTCTCCTATGCTACTTGTATCTTTATGTGGGCAAATAGTAACATCTAAACTTTTTTCTATATGTAATTCTCTTAATTTTCCATTTTGTAATCTATCATAATCATAAAATCTATATGTTATATCACTATTTTGCTGAATTTCCAAAATTAATGTCCCTTTTCTTATAGCATGAACTGTTCCAGGTGGTATATCGAAAAAATCACCTTTTTTTATTTTTCTATATGTAAGTAACTCGTTCCACTTTTTATTATATACCATTTCTCGTAATTCATCTTTAGTTTTAGCACTATGACCTATTTCTATATCAGAACCTTCTTCACAATCTAGTATATACCATGCTTCTGATTTTCCATTTTCTTGACCTTCATTTGCTCTTGCATATTCATCATCAGGGTGCACTTGTACACTTAAATCTGATTTTGCATCTATATATTTTACTAAAAGAGGAAAGATTTCTCCCTTTTCGTTTCCAAATAATTCTTTATGTTTATTCCATAATTCTTTTAATGTTAATCCTTTATATTTACCATTAATTACAGTACTATACCCATTATCATTAGCACTAATAATCCAAGCTTCTCCTATTTTATCACTATTTGTCTCATAGTTAAATTCTCTTTTTATTTTCTCTCCGCCCCATATAACTTCTTTCATATAAGGTTTCATAAATATTAATTCCATATTTACCTTTCTATTTATATCACAAGCTTATATTTCACATACTTATATTTCACAAGCAAAATGGCTAAATTCATTAAAACTTAGCCATTTATATTTATTTTAATCTTCTATATATAAATTATTTTTATCGTATTCTCTCTTTGTCATAATAAACTTAACAAGTGCTGATATTGCAACTATACTTGCAATTAAAAGTCCACCCATAAGTATTGTGTCTTGACCTGCATCTTTGAAGAATCTTACAAATCCTTCTGGTGCTATAACTATATAAGTTACTGTAACCATAGTCATAAATAATGCTGGTAATAAAGTAATTAAATAATTTTTATTACGTTTTAATAACCAAGCTGTAGAAGACCATAATCCTATAGTAGCTAAAGTTTGATTTGACCAAGCGAAATATCTCCATATTATATTAAAATCTACTTGAGATAATATAGCACCTACTGCAAATAATGGTATTGCAATAAATAATCTATTTCTAATAGGTTGTTGACTTATTTTAAATACGTCTGCTATGATAAGTCTTGCACCTCTAAATGATGTATCTCCTGAAGTTATTGGTGCTGCAACAACTCCTAATACAGCTAAACCAGCTCCTAATTTACCTAATGTTAAGGATGCAACACTATTAACTACAACTGGTGCTGAACCAGCTGCTCTTAATCCTTCTAATTGACTAGCTAAGCCTAAACCTTCTCCTGCTAATGGGAATAAAGTCATTGCTGCTGCTGCCCAAACTGTTGCAACTATACCTTCACCTATCATTGCTAAATAAAATACTTTTCTACCATCTTTTTCAGATTTTATACATCTTCCTATTATTGGAGATTGTGTAGCATGGAAACCACTTATCGCTCCACAAGCTATTGATATAAATAAAAATGGAAATAGTGTATGAGTAGTATTCCAATTTATCTTAGTTGCTAAGTGAGTTATTTCAGGAGTATAGTATATTCCTTTTATATTTCCAACTATTAATGATACTGAAATTCCTACTGCCATGAAAAATAATGCCATTCCAAATAATGGATATATTTTTGCTATTAATTTATCAACTGGTAATAAAGTTGCAAAAATATAATAAGATATTATTATTATTAATAACATATTTCTTGATATAGCACCACCTGTTAAATTAAATAATATATCTGCTGGAGATGTTAGGAAAACTACTCCTGTTAATACTAGTAAAACTACCGAAAATAAACGCATTCCATGTCTAGCAAATTCACCTAAATTTTCTCCAACTAATTCTCCAATAGTTGCACCTTTACTTCTAACAGATAACATACCACTAAAGAAATCATGTACTGCTCCTCCAAATACACAACCTAAAACTATCCATACAAATGCCATAGGTCCAAATAATGCACCTGCTATTGCTCCAAATATTGGTCCTGTTCCTACAACATTTAAAAATTGTATAAATAATGCTCTAAATGAACCTAACGGAACAAAATCTACACCATCTGGTTGACTAATTGCTGGTGTTGGTCTACTAGGATCTGCTCCGAAAACTTTTTCTACATATTTACCATAAGTAAGATATCCTATGATAAGTAAAACTAATGAAAATATAAATGTATACATTTTTCATACCTCCTAATATTATGTTTTTAATTTTTATTTTTCGTACGGTTTTCCACCAGCTTTTGGTGGTCTTGCCTTACCAATAAATCCTACTAGAACTATTAATGTTAATATATATGGTATCATTGATAAAAATTGTTGTGGTATTGCTATTGATGATGACTTAGCATAATCTGAGAATGCTTGTCCAAAAGCAAATAGCAATGATGCTAATATTGCACCTAGTGGATTCCATTTACCAAATATCATAGCTGCTAGTGCTATAAATCCACGACCAGCTGACATATTGTTTATAAATTGTTGTAATACTACTGTTGACATGTATGCTCCACCAAGTCCAGCGAACATACCAGATAATATTACACCTATATATCTATATTTATAAACACTGATACCTACTGTATCTGCTGCTAAAGGATGTTCTCCAACTGATCTTAGTCTTAAACCAAATACTGTTTTATATACAATAAAATATACAGATATTGCTAATGCATATATAAATATCAATACTGCCATTTTATTAGCTGTAGTTGGTGCAGATGGTGTTGATCCTGCTGCATTAAATAATAGTTTAATAAGAAATCCAGTGGTTGATAATGCAAATAAATTAATTGCAACTCCACTTACTATTTGATTTCCTTTTAAATTTATGCTTATAACAGCATGAATTAATGAAACCAATCCACCTATTATAATTCCAAATAATATTCCTAAATACGGATTTCCTGTATAAATATTTACAACTGCTGCTGCAAAAGCCCCTGATAGCATCATACCTTCAAGTCCTATATTTACAACACCAGATAACTCACATAAACAAGCACCAACTGCTGTTATTAATATAGGAGGAGCTAGAATTATAGTTTGTTGTAATAAAATTTTTAATGCCTCCATACTAATTCTTCCCCTTTCTGTTTATCATATATTTAAATATATTTTCCGCAGCAACTAATATTATAATTAATGCTTGTATTATATATACTATTTCTTTATCTAATCTATAATCAATTTGTAGTGTTTGACCACCTATTTCTAGGGCTGCATAGAATATTGAAGCCACTATTATACCAAATGGATTATTATTTCCTAATAATGCAACCGCAATACCTGTAAATCCAAACTCACCCATTATTAAATCTGTATATACATATTGTGTAGAACCACCTAAAATTCTTTCAGCTCCACCAATACCTGCTACTGCTCCTGCTATTCCCATTGCAACAAAAGCAATTAATTTAGTATTTATACCAGCATTTTCTGATGAAGTTGGATTATAACCTACTGCTTTTATCTTATAACCTAAACTAGTATTTTTAAAGAAAAAATATGCTGCTATACATGTTATTATAGCAATAATAAATCCAATATTTAAAGATTGTTTAGTTATTTCTTGAAATATTGTTGGTAATCTTACACCTTCGTAAACTGGAACAGTTTGTGTATTTGATGAAAGTGGGTCTTTCAACGGTCCACCTAATAAATAATTTTGAAATGGTGCTATAATATAGTTTAACATAATTGTACTTATAACTTCATTAATACCAAATAATGACTTAAGTAAACCTGCTATACCTGCCCATATAAATCCAAATAAAGCAGCTACAAATAAAGCAACAAATATATTTCCAAATATATTATGGAAATATATTCCTACTAATGTTGCACCTAATCCACCTGCCATCATTTGACCTTGTACACCTATATTAAACATTCCTGCTTTAAAAGAAATCATAACAGCCAATGCTGAAAATAATAATGGTGTTGCATAAACTAAAGTTTTAGCAAGTCCATTAAATGGATATCTTGTAGATGTTTGATAAAATGCTGCTTTCATCATACTACCATATGCTTCTAAGGGATTTACTCCTTTTAAAGCTATTACTATTGCTCCTATTATCAAAGCAACTAATACTGCCATTATAGACGGAAGGATTGCATATATCCATTTTTTTGTACTGTTATTCATTATTGTTTCCTCCTTCTATTTTTCCACCTGCCATTAAAATTCCTAGTTTTTCTATTGTAGCATCTTCTTTATTTAATATATCTACTATTTTACCAGAATACATAACTGCTATTCTATCACTTAAGGCCATTATTTCAGAAAGTTCTGCTGATACTACTAATATAGCCTTACCTTTAGTTCTTTCGTGTAATATAGTATTATGTATCATTTCTATAGCACCTATATCAACTCCACGAGTTGGTTGTGCTGCAATTATAAATTTATTTTCTTTTTCTAATTCTCTAGCAACAACTACTTTTTGTTGATTTCCTCCTGATAAACCTCCAAATATTACATTAGGATCTTTTGGTCTTATGTCATATTTTTCAATCATTTCTTTTGAAACCTTATTTATTTTTGAATTGTCTAAAAAACCTTTATTAGTATATGGTTCTAACACTCCTAAAATCAAGTCATCTTTTATACTAAATTCATTTATTGTTGCTCTTTTATGTCTATTTTCAGGAATATGAGATAAACCAGAATTTCTTATATATTTTGGGCTTTTGTTTAATAAAACATTTTCACCTAACATATATTCACCACTAGTTGCTTTTCTAAGTCCAGCTAAAACTTCTATAAGTTCAGTTTGACCATTACCTTCAACTCCTGCTATACCTAAGATTTCTCCTTCTCTTATATCAAAACTTACACCTTTAACTTTTTCTATATCTAAGTCATTTTTAGCGTGTAAATCTTTAACTTTTACAAGGACATCTTTAATTTCTGCTTCTTCTTTTTTAATATTAAATAGTACTTGTCTACCAACCATCATATTAGCAATAGTTTCTTTTGTAGCTTCACTAGTTTTTATTCTACCTACGTCTTTACCTCTTCTAATAACGGTAATATTATCTGATAAATCTAATACTTCTTGCAGTTTATGAGTGATAAAAATTATAGTTTTTCCTTCTTTAATTAAGTTTCTCATAATTACATATAACTCTTTTACTTCTTGTGGTGTTAAAACAGCACTAGGTTCATCAAATATTAATAACTCTGCTCCCTTAAATAAGATTTTTAAAATTTCTATTCTTTGTTGTATACCCACTGATAAATCTTCAACTTTTGAATCTGGGTTAATATTTAAACCATATCTTTTTGAAACTTTTATCACATCTTCTTTTGCTTTAGCTTTATCAAATAATACTCCTGCTTTTTTAGGCTCAAAACCTAAAACCATATTTTCAGCAACTGTTAAAGGTTCTACCAACATAAAATGTTGATAAACCATTCCAATTCCTAATTTAGCTGCAATAGTAGGTGTACTTATGTTTACTTTTTTACCTTTATAAAATATTTCACCAGATGTCATATCGTATAATCCATTTAAAATTTTCATCAATGTTGATTTACCTGCACCATTTTCTCCGACTATAGCGTGTATTTCGCCTTTTTTTATTTGTAAATTAATATCGTCGTTAGCGACTATTTTACCTCCAAAAAACTCTTTACGCACATTCTTCATTTCTAAAATATATTCACTCATTTATTGTATCTCCTATTTTTAATTTATATTGGCTTTCATCAATCTTATAGTACTCGATCTATCGTTTTCATCAAGTTTCATTCTAATAAATTTTATAGTTTCTATTAACTGCGGTATAGTCATATACTCTAATGCATTAACTCTTCTTCTAGTTTTTTCTATTTCATCTGCCATTAACTGACAAGACTTTTCTAATTCAGAAAGTCTAATTAAATCTGGCATAATACTATTCAATTCATAAACTGCATCATCTAATTCAGCAGTTGTTTGCAAATATGAGTAAGGGTATATATCACTAAGAATAGGGTTACTTAAATCTTCATCTATTTTTAAAACCGGTATTCTTACACTCATAACATTTTTTTTATCAAAATCAACCATATAATTCATTTTAGAAATATATGTTGATTCTTCAAATGTTTCTTCGCTCATAAGTGCTCTTGCCAATAAAAAGCTTTTCATTGAATTTTCTAATTTTTTTTCGGTTTTTGCACGCATATTTTTATTTTTCTTAATCATCTCAATAAATATTCTCATAAGTTCATCTTGTTTATCTTTTAATAACTTATGACCTTTTTGGGCTGTAACTAGTTTAATCTTTAACTTACTTAATTCCATTCTAGTTGGGTTAACATTTAACTTAGCCATATTAATCCTCTCTATTATCTAAATATTTTTCAAGATATTTCTCTCTAATTCTTTTCAATTCATTTCTAGGTAATATTTTCAATAAATCCCATCCTAAGCCAAGTGTATCTTCAATACTTCTATTAGTGTTGAAACTTTGTCCAACATATTTGTTTTCAAACTCACCAGCAAATTTTGCGAATTTTTTATCTAAATCTGATAATGCTGATTCTCCTAATATTATTGCCAATTCTTTTGCTTCTTTTCCAGTTGCATAAGCTGCAAATAATTGATTCATTGTATCAGCGTGATCTTCACGAGTTTTATCAGCACCTATTCCTTTATCTTTCAATCTTGATAAAGATGGTAAAACATCTATTGGAGGCATAATATTTTTCTTATATAGTTCTCTACTAAGTATTATTTGTCCTTCTGTAATATAACCTGTTAAATCAGGTATAGGATGTGTCTTATCATCTTCTGGCATAGTAAGTATAGGTATTTGTGTTATTGAACCACTTCTACCTTTTATTCTACCTGCTCTTTCATATAAAGTAGATAAATCTGTATATAGATAACCAGGGTAACCTCTTCTACCTGGAACTTCTTTTCTTGCTGCTGATATTTCTCTTAATGCTTCACAATAGTTAGTTAAATCTGTAATTATTGTTAAAACATGCATTCCTTTTTCAAATGCTAGATATTCTGCACAAGTTAATGCCATTCTAGGTGTTGCTATACGTTCTACTGCAGGGTCATCTGCAAGATTAATGAATAAAACTGCTCTGTCTATTGAACCAGTCTTTTTGAAATCGTCCATGAAAAATTGTGCTTCTTCATATGTTATTCCAACTGCCGCAAATACAACGGCAAATTTTTCATTACTTCCAAGAACTTTTGCTTGTCTTGCAATTTGTGCTGCTAATTCTGCATGTGGAAGTCCACTTCCAGAAAATATAGGAAGTTTTTGACCCCTAACCAAAGTATTTAAACCATCTATTGCAGATACTCCTGTTTGTATAAATTCAGATGGGTAATCTCTTGATACAGGATTTATTGCAGTACCATTTATATCTAGATTTTTTTCTGCTATTATCTTAGGTCCATTATCCATAACTTCTCCTAGACCATTAAATACACGACCTATCATGTCCTCTGATACTTTTAGTGTTAATGGTTTAGCCAAAAATCTAACTTTAGAATTAGCCATATTTATACCTGCGGCTGATTCAAATAATTGTATAACTGCATTATCTCTTTCAATTTCTAAAACTTTACCCAGTCTTATTTCACCAGTTTGTATTTCTACTTCTACTAATTCCTCGTATTTAACACCTTCAACACCAGAAACAGTCATTAATGGTCCTACAATTTCTTTTATAGTTTGATACTCTTTTATCATACTATTTCCTCCTTAACTGTTTCAATTAATTTATTAACTTCTTTTGGTATATCATTTATTATTTCATCAAGTTTATCTAAATTTTCTTCTTCAATAAATTTAGATCTTGCTATTCTTTCTCTTATTGGTAGTTCTAGTATATTAGAAATATATACACCTGCTTTTAAAGCTTTTTTCGCTTCATTATAGAAAGTTAAAACCATACTTAACATTTTATTTTGTTTTCCTAATGAAGTATATGTGTCATTTTCATGGAATGCATTTTGTTGTAATAAATCTTCTCTTATACTCTTAGCAGCTTCTAATTTTAACTGATCTTCAAATGATAATGTATCTTTACCAACTAATCTTACAATTTCTTGTAAACTTGATTCTTCTTGTAATAATTTCATTGCATCTTTTCTTCTATCTGAGAAAGTTTTATCAATATTTTCATCCATCCATTCATCAACTTTACTTTGATATAATGAATATGAATTAAGCCAGTTTATTGCTGGGAAATGTCTTCTGTATGCTAATGTTGAATCTAATCCCCAGAAAACTTTAACTATTCTTAGAGTTGCTTGTGATACTGGTTCTGATATATCCCCACCTGGAGGTGAAACCGCACCTATAACAGTTAATGCTCCAATTCTTTCATCATCTCCAAGACAAACTACTTTACCTGCTCTTTCATAAAATTCAGCAGCTCTTGATGATAGATATGCTGGGTAACCTTCATCTCCTGGCATTTCTTCTAAACGACCAGACATTTCTCTTAATGCTTCTGCCCATCTTGAAGTAGAATCTGCCATTATTGAAACTGAATAACCCATATCTCTAAAGTATTCTGCTATAGTTATACCAGTATATATTGATGCTTCTCTGGCTGCAACTGGCATATTAGATGTATTTGCTATTAAAACAGTTCTTTCCATTAAAGATCTTCCTGTCTTAGGATCTATAATTTCTGGGAACTCCATTAATACATCTGTCATTTCATTTCCACGTTCTCCACAACCAACATAAACAACTATTTGAGCATCTCCCCATTTAGCAAATTGGTGTTGTACAACTGTTTTTCCTGAACCAAAAGGCCCTGGAACACATGCTGTTCCACCTTTTGCAACTGGGAAGAATAAATCAATAACTCTTTGTCCTGTTACAAGTGGTTCAGTAGGATTTATTTTTTCTTTATATTTTCTACCTTTTCTTACTGGCCATTTTTGTATCATGTTAATTTCTTTACCTGATACAACAGCAACAGTCTGCTCAACTGTAAATTCTCCATCTTCTATTTTTTCAATAGTTCCTTCAACTCCAAAAGGCACCATAATTTTATGCTCTATAAGCATAGTTTCTTGAACTGTTCCTATTATGTCTCCTACTTTAACATAATCTCCTACTTTTTTAATGGCTTTAAAATTCCATTTTTTAGTTCTATCTAATGGAGTTACTTCTACTCCTTTTTCCAAGAAATCTCCTACTTGATTTCTTATCATATCTAATGGTCTTTGTATTCCATCAAACATGTTTTCAAGTAATCCAGGACCTAATTCTACTGTCAATGGTTCACCTGTTGTTATAACAGGTTCTCCTGGCCCTATACCAGAAGTTTCTTCATAAACTTGAATTGAAGCCCTATCATCTCTCATTTCTATTATTTCACCTATTAATTTTTTGTTCCCTACCTTAACAACATCGTAGATATTTGCCTCTTCCATATTTTCGGCTACTACTAAGGGTCCTGAAACTTTTATAATTTTTCCAACTTTCAAAAGACTTCCTCCTAAAATATATTTGTCCCTATTGCTTTTTCTATATTATCATCTATATTACTCATTCCTATATTATGACTTCCACTATTACTTGGTATTAATGTAATTATTGGAAGAGTTTGTGCTTTGTATCTATTTATTACTTCCATACATTCTTTTGCACATTCTTCTGTAATATATATTATTCCATAATTATTTGAAACAAGAAATTCTATTATTTTTTTTACCTTAATTGCAAATTCATCAGCCTTAAGATTTTCTTCTACCGGATAAATATCTAATCCTAAAACCTTAAAAGATGATATAGAATCTTTATCTCCAATTACTGCTAATCTATACATAAATATCCCTTACTCTTTCTTTTATAAGTTCACTAGGTAATTTATTTAATTTAGCCGTATATATTAGTTTTATGGCTTTCATTTCAAACTCTTTTGCTAATATGTATGTAATTACTGGCTCTATACCATGACTTACATATTTATATTTTTTACTAAATTCTATAAATTTATTTTCTAATATCTTTTCTATATCAGAAATTTTGTTAGTATTATCATATGCTTTCCACATTTTTTCATCTTTATATTTTTCTTTTAATAAATTTATATATTCTACTTCTTCGTAAATATTTATTAAATCATCATCAAAAGCCAAACTATAAGTAGCATAATCAATATTTCTATTCTGATTTTTAAGTCTTAAAAATGTTATTATATTATATTTATTTAAAACATTTTCATAATATTCATTTGTAATATCTTCATCTATATTCAAAGCTATATTTCTAATTCTTGTTAAATATAGTTTATCTAATAATATCATAGATTTTTGTATATCACCTGTTTTTTCATATTCTTCTTTTGCTAAAATATAGTCTTTCTCTAAACCATTTTCTCCTAAATATTCAAAATTCAACTCTTTATCTTTTAATTCATATTTTATTTTTAATTTTAAATTTTGATAGTCATATTTAAGTGCTAATATATCAACTATTTCTC